>JAIXSF010000387.1 GCA_027484835.1 Rhizobiaceae bacterium
AAATTGACTTGTACGTAAAAGTCAATATCATGGTCTCCAGTACAGGATCGGATGACCGTGAAGAAATACTATAGCATAACAGAGCTCACGCGTGAATTCGGTGTTTCGACGCGCACCCTCAGGTTCTACGAAGACGAGGGGCTGCTGCACCCGGAACGCCGCGGACGCACGCGTCTTTACCGCGCTGCCGACCGCCGTTTCCTCCAGGAAATCCTGCGTGGCCGTCGCATCGGCTTCACGATCGCCGAAATCCGCGAAATCGTTCACGTCTACAAGGAGCCGCCGGGTGAAGTCGGGCAGCTCAAGCTGATGATGAAAAAGATCGACGAGAAGCGCGACGAACTGCGACAGAAGCGCCGCGACATCGACGAGACCCTGTCCGAACTGGATCAGGCCGAAGAAGCCTGCCTCACTCGTCTGGTGGAAATCGGCGTCGGCACCTGACCAGCCACACCCCTCGCGTTTTCCCGAATCAGAACCAGCAGCGCGTGCGCTTGCGGTAGCTTTCGTAGTCGAAGCCGAAGCGGGCTTCGAGATGCCGTTCCTCGCTCGGGATGGCGATGATGCGGGTGGCCGTCGCCGATACCAGCGCTGCCAGGAAGAACCAGCTGTTGCCCGAGATCAGGCCGAGCGACAGGGTGAACAGCGTATAGGCCAGATAGATCGGGTTGCGGCTGAACCTGAAGGGCCCGCAGGTCACCAGATACTTGGCACAGCCGGTGTCGAGCACCGGCGTCTGGCGGTCGATCAGCGTCCGGACCGCCCAGATATCGAGGCTGACCGCCAGCAGGCCGATCACCAGACCGACAGCCGGAAGCAGCAGCGGATCGGGCGACGGTAGCGGCGCAAGCGTCGCGACCCGCCCGGCGACGATCGCCATCAGGATGCTCGTCAGATAGAGCATCGGTGGCCATGGATATTTCAGAGGCTTCGCACGGTAGGCATTCATTGAAGAACTCCCCCTTACGGCGCTGACTGACTCCTTACGGTGCACTCATTGGCCAGCGTCTGTATGCGCTGATCCTGATCACCCAAGATTGCGCCAGACTGGAGAGGTTCAAACAGGCTTTGCGCCTGAAGCTGCTCGAGCGTGCAGGCACAGAAGCGCTGGCAGAGACCGGCTTCGTTGCCCTGTTCCAGACAGCCCGCCTCACAGCTGCCGATATACTGGGCGACCGGATCGACAGCCGGCGGCGGTATGACGAAGCTTGCCAGATACAGCCCGGCAATCAGGATCGGCTGGTGCAGCAGGTAGACCGTGAGCGAGTGGCGACCACCCCAGCGCAGCCAGCGGGGCCCGGCCGGCAGTCTGTCGATCCAGCCGAGCTTGTCGTGGTCCACCATCAGCCTGGCGATGGCAATACCCGTGAGGAGCGCGCCGATCCAGGGCAACAAGGGGACGTAGTCGTTGGACCGCGGCACCGTTTCCGACAGACCGAGAAACCAGAACAGTGGCGCGTCGAATGTCGGGGAGCGGAGGACGGCGGGCAGGGCGATCGCCACGCCTGCTGCAACCAGCGTCAACAGCGGCGGCATTCGGACGAAGGCCAGCCCGATCAGGCTCGAAAGAGCAATCGCGTGCAGGATGCCGAAGAAGATCCAGCTGTCCGGCGTAAACCAGAAGGTGGCAATGGAGATGGCGGCTGCGGCTGCAACGATCACGCCGAGACGGCGAAGGAAAGGCGTCAGCCGCAGTGCCGGATACTGCGCCAGGACCAGGCTGAAACCGGCAAGAAACAGGAAGCTCGATGCGATCAGCCGGGCGTAGAGCTTCAGGAAGCCTTGGGTCGAGGTGCCCGGTTCAAGATAGCCGAAAAACTCCAGATCCCAGCTGAAGTGATAGGTCGCCATGGCAATCAGGGCAAGCCCGCGCAGCGAATCAAGCGCTGCCAAGCGCGGCCGGGTCGATTGGAAACGGGGCTCAGTATGGTCTGACACGCGGTCTTCCTTCACGTCTCGGTCGGCAGCTCTGGCGCGGGGCCGTTGCAGGAACCCGCCCGGTCGGTTTCCAAGATGGCAATTCTAAGGCCCACGCCGGCTTTGTCCCGCCTTCACGTATCGCTCGTGTTGAGCAGGGCAAGGCGCGCCTCTGAGAAATACTGCCGGCGCAGCAGAACGATGAAGACCAGCACCGTGGCGACCATGAATACCCAGGGGCTGACGAACCAGCCGAGATAGCCGATCGAATAGAAGATGGCGCGCAGCCCCATGTTGAAATGGCTGGCGGCGATGATGTTCATCTGGATGGTCCGCTCCGCCGCTTCCATCGCGCGTTTCGGATCCCGCGCGGCTTCCTCGGTCATCGGGATCGCGCCGAACAGGATGGTGCAATAGTTGAACAGGCGATACGACCAGCCGAACTTGAAGAAGGAATAGGCAAAGAGCCCGATCAGCCCGCAGACCTTGAGCTCGAAGGTTGCCCGCCCGCCCTGCACGATGAAGGGGATGTCTTTCAGGATGGCATCGACCTGTTCAGTTGCGCCCAGCAGCGCAAAGCAGCCGCCGATGGCGAAGATCGTGGTCGACGCGAAAAAGGCCGTACCGTTCTGCAAGCCGCCCATGATCTGCGTGTCGATCATCTTCAGGTCGCGGTTCATGGAATTCAGGATCCACTCGCGCCGCCGCTCGGCCATGGCCCGTGTCAGGCTCGTGCGCGAGAGGATCTGCTGGTCGCCGGTGATCCGGGCATAGGCCAGCCAGAGCAGGATGAAAAGCGCCATGGCGCAGTAGTCGATGATGGTCATTGCAGCGAATCCCCGGGCCTCGTCGCGTGCGGAATTATCCCGCAGCGAGGCTTCTCCACAACGGGAATTAACCACGCGAAAGATATTGGCCCGAATTGGGGCAGGCTGCCTGTTGCTGGCGTTAACGAATGGGCCCGCTATCTCGTTGATTTGTCTAGTATCTATGCGCTGGACGCATGCCTGCCTCCCGTTTCACGCCTTCCTTTTGCCATTTTTGCAGTTGCGAAAAGGCTCCGATTTTAATAGATCAAGCGTCAGAAAGCGGTCGGGGGACGGCTTTCCCTGTGAATGTGATCTCACTCGGAGTTTTCATGGAAGGTAGTTTCCATAAGTCGTGCTGGGGTGTCACATTCCGTGCTTTGATGGGTTTCGCCGGCGTTCTTTGCCTCGCGTATCTCTTCGGCACGATCTGACATCCGCCACAGGCGATTGAACAAACAGCGCGGTCCTCACGGCCGCGCTGTTTGCGTTTCTGCCCTCTCCACCCCATTTCCGTTGATGTCGCGGCGGTGAAAGCCGATGTCGATTGCAAGGAGCATTCGTGCTACGCGATGCTCTAGCCTTTGCGCTTTCAGTCCCGCATGCGAGGAGCCCCATGTTTCTTTCGGTTTTCGACGTGTTCAAGATCGGTGTCGGCCCCTCGAGTTCCCACACCATGGGTCCGATGACGGCGGCCAACCGGTTTCTCGACCTCATCCTTTCCGACCAGTGGCCGCGTCCGGCCGGTGCCCATGTCGCGGCATTGAAGGCCAGCCTGCACGGTTCGCTCGCCTATACCGGCATCGGCCATGGCACCGGCAATGCCGTGATCATCGGCCTGATGGGCGAAGCACCCGACCGCGTCGATCCGGATCGCATGGACACGATCATCGCCGAGGTCGAACGCACAGGGCGCGTCACGCCACCTGGCCATCCGGCCTATCATTTCCAGCCCAAGGACGATCTCGTCTACGACAAGAAGACCCCGCTCTCGGGTCACGCCAACGGCATGCGCTTGTCGGCCCTTGATCGGGATGGTCGGGTGCTGCTCACGCAGATCTACTATTCCATCGGTGGCGGCTTCGTGGTGACCGATACCGAGCTTCTGGCCATGCAAAAGCAGAAGAAGCAGGCGTCGTCGCAAAAGGTGCCCTATCCCTTCTCCTCGGCTAAAGAGATGCTGGCCATGGCGGCGTCTTCGGGGCTTTCGATTGCCCAGATGAAGCGGGCCAATGAGGAGGTCGTCAGAAGCCGTGATGAGCTGAACGCCGGCCTCGATCGCATCTGGGACGCGATGTCGAGCTGCATCGATCGTGGCCTGCGCCAGGATGGCCAGTTGCCAGGCGGCCTCAAGGTTCGTCGGCGGGCGAAATCGATCCACGACAAACTCCAGGAAGAGTGGCGCTCCAACCGCCTGAACCCGGTTCTGGCGAACGACTGGCTCTCGGTCTATGCGATGGCAGTCAACGAGGAGAACGCAGCCGGCGGTCGTGTCGTCACCTCTCCGACCAATGGTGCGGCCGGCGTCGTGCCGGCAACCATCCGCTACTACCTGCATTTCCATCCCGATGCCGACCAGGAGGGCATCCGCGACTACATGCTGACGGCGGCTGCCATAGGCGGCATCATCAAGCACAACGCCTCGATCTCGGGTGCGGAAGTCGGCTGTCAGGGTGAAGTCGGTTCGGCCTCGGCCATGGCCGCCGCCGGTCTTGCCGCCGTCATGGGCGGCACGCCGGAGCAGATCGAGAATGCGGCCGAAATCGCGCTTGAGCACCATCTCGGCATGACCTGCGACCCGGTCGCCGGCCTGGTCCAGGTGCCTTGCATCGAGCGGAACGCGCTCGGCGCCGTCAAGGCCGTCACCGCCGCCTCGCTCGCGCTCAAGGGCGACGGGCAGCATTTCGTGCCCCTGGACGCCTGCATCGAAACCATGCGCCAGACCGGCAACGACATGAACGAGAAATACAAGGAAACCTCGCTCGGCGGCCTGGCTGTCAACGTCGTCGAATGTTGATGCGGGCAGGGGGCTAACCCTGTCCCGACCCGTCTCTGCCGTCATCCTCGGGCTTGTCCCGAGGATCTGCTACGCGCGCTCCGCCCCGACCTTTCACGTGCCGTACCCACGCCCTTGTCCTGCGAATGGCCGCCCTCAGTAGATCCTCGGGACAAGCCCGAGGATGACGATGCGTCCAAAAACACCGAAACTGTTGAGCACATCACCCCTGCGACACCCCGGCCCTTGACCCGCCGCGGGGACAGGCTATCTCGGGTGTCATGGCACTGCATCTCCTCAAGCTCTGCGTCGGAGCCGACTCCATTGACGATCTGCGCGACTGGGTCGCCGAACGCTGCCTCGTTGCTGTTGCGGCAGGGCTGGAGCCGCATTCCTCGCATGTGACCCGCATGGTCCCGAAGCGCATGGAAGAGTTGCTCGACGGTGGTTCGCTCTATTGGATCATCAAGGGCCAGCTTTCGGCCCGCCAGAAACTGCTTGATATCAAGACCTTCACCGGCGGCGACGGCATCACCCGCTGCGAACTGATCCTCGGCCCTGAGGTCATCGAAGTGGCGCCGGCACCCCGCCGCCCGTTCCAGGGCTGGCGCTATCTCGACGCAGATGCTGCACCACGAGACCTCTCGGCCTCGGGGGCCAATATCGAGGACATGCCGGATGATCTGAAGCGGGAACTGGCCGAGCTCGGTCTGCTGTGACCGTTCACTGAGGATCGCACGCTCGGCGAAGGTTCCGGCTTGTGAGTGCCGGTATCTGACGATACCCTGAATTTCGGGTGGATTGCGCTGTCATCGTGGCGGCAAGCGGTCCGGAATCCGGGGGAACTATGCCGTCTTTGAAACTGCCTCTTCTTGCCTTTGTCATGGCCATCACCGCGACACATCCTGTCATAGCGGAGGATCCGGCGATCGATCTCAAGCTGTTCGGCAAACACGAGATCGAAGGGGGCCTGAGCGCCTGCCATCTCGCGTTCTGGCAGAGCAACAAGGATCCAGAGACGGACAAGTATGCCTACCTGATCTACATGCCCTACGATAAGGACGGCGTGCAGCTGCAGGCCGTCGTTGAAATCGGCAAGGAGAAGATCGCGCTCAACGAAAGCGCGAGGGGCGATTTCGATCCACCGTCGCGGCTGGGCTACCGGCTCTATTCCAGCGCCGACCATGAGACGCATATGCTGGTGCGGATCGAAGAGGCCGTCGTCACCGGCTCGCTGCAGACAGTCAGCAAGGCAACGGTCACCGTGGTCAGGCCGGACCTCCCGCCCTTCGTCGCGGGCGCCAAGGGTGTCATCGGCTGTCCGGGCACATCCGTGGCAGAGACGGCCGCCGCACCGCCCGAGCCAGTCTCCGACGAAGGGGCTGCAGCCGGCGGGCCTTCGCCCTATACAGGTCCTGGCGGGCTGGCCTTGAACCCTTCGGTCCTGCTTGCCGCGACAAGTGACGTTCCGGCCGCCGTCCGTCGCGAGATCGCGACCTATGCGCCGGATCAATGCAGCGAGCCCGAGACGCTCGCCTATCCGGGCCAACGCTATGCCGTGAACGATAACTTCATCCTCTGGGAAGTCCCATGTTTCCTCGGTGCCTATCAGGGCACCAGCATCTTCGCGATCACACAAAATCCGCCTGCCGACTGGGCCACGATGCTGAGCCTGCCCAATCCGCCGGCACTCGAGGGCGAAAACAATGCGCAGATGATGAACCCGGAGGTCTTTGCCGAAAAAGGTGTGTTCATCTCGACCTCGCTCGGGCGCGGCGAGGGGGATTGCGGCACCTATCAGGTCTTTCGCCTGATGGATGCGCCCGGCGAAACCTTCGAATTCCAGCTGATGGAATATCGCGAGAAGGTCAATTGCGACGGCGTGCAGAGCGAGCCGTCCGAATGGCCCTTGCAGTTCCAGGCGGGCGAGTGAGGCTGCCTTCGGCGTTGATGAGCTGACGCCCGGGGCTGACTGAGCTGTTCTCCGCTAAGGCCTTGCGGGTCCATGGTGTCCTTTCCGGCAAAAGCGTGCTATGGGCGCCGCCATGACGACAGAAACCGACTTCCTGACCCGCGACATTCCCGGTCCGGCTCCCTATGGGCGAGCCGTCTTTGCCGTCGCACCGATGATCGACTGGACCGACCGGCATTGCCGCTTCTTCCACCGCCAGCTTTCGGCCCGCGCGTTGCTTTATACCGAGATGGTGGTGGCCGATGCGATCATCCATGGGCCGCGGGAAAAGCTCTTATCGTTCAGCGATACTGAACATCCGGTGGCGCTGCAGCTCGGGGGATCGGATCCGGCAAAGCTGGTCGAGGCGGTGAAGATCGCGGCCGATTACGGCTATGATGAGATCAACCTCAATGTCGGCTGCCCGTCGGACCGGGTGCAGTCGGGGACCTTCGGGGCCTGCCTCATGCAGACGCCGGAGGTGGTCGAGGCGTGTGTTGCCGCGATGAAAAAGGTGGCGACGGTGCCGGTTACCGTCAAGTGCCGGATCGGGGTGGACGAGCAGGAGCCGGCCGAGGTGCTACCCGATTTTCTCGCCCGGATGATCGGGGCGGGGGCGGATGCGATCTGGATCCATGCCCGCAAGGCCTGGCTGAAGGGGCTTTCGCCGAAGGAGAACCGGGAAATTCCGCCGCTGGATTACGAGCTGGTCTATCGGATGAAGCGGGAGAACCCTGAAGTCTTCCTCGGCATCAATGGCGGGATCACCGATCTCGACCAGGCGGTGCAGCACCTGGCCGTGATGGACGGGGTGATGCTCGGGCGGGCGAGCTATCACAATGCGACGCTTTTGACCGAGGTGGATGCCCGCATCTATGGCGCAGCGGCGGTGGCCGTCGACTGGGACCGGGTGCGTGATGCGATGATCGCCTATTCCGAGCGGGTGATCGCATCCGGCGGGCGGCTCAACCATGTCACGCGGCATATGGTCGGGCTGTTCCAGGGCTTTGCCGGCGCCCGGCGCTATCGGCAGATCCTGTCGTCGGAGGCGACCAAGCCCGGCGTTTCGCCGGAGCTGATTGCCGAGGCCTTTGCGGCGGTCGATATCGCCGGCGGTCCGAAGACACAGGGCGCTGCCAGCGGCACATCGGCGGCTGCGGAATAAGGTCTGTCACGGCATTCCGGCGTTTTTCGGGACCGCCGGCGCTTTTTTTGGATCGCCGGTGTTTACGGGTCCGGATGTGAAAATGGCGTCCCGGGGGACGCCATTTGAAATTTGATCAGCCGGCCTGGATGTTGACGGCCTTGGGGCCCTTGCCCATGCGGTCCGGCTCGGTGTCGAAGGTGACCTGCTGGCCGTCCTTCAGGGTCTGGAGACCCGAGGCCTGCAGCGCGGAGATATGGACGAACACGTCCTTTGCACCGCCGTCCGGGGTGATGAAGCCGAAGCCCTTGTCCTGGTTGAAGAATTTAACGATGCCCTTGGTCGCCATGGGGATAGTCCTTGTTCCCGTGTTGTCGTCTGCGCCGCAGCCGGCGAACCGGAGGCGGCTGGTTGAAGTTCCGCCGAAACGGAACCGTCGAGTGGTCGCGATAACGGGGAAAGAACGTCTACCGGCGGGAGAAAGCCCCCAAGACCGCAAGCCGCGGTCACTACAAGTCAGTCCAGTCTCCGGGATCTTTGGTGCCCGAACGCCACAAGAGGTAGGAGCATTTCCGAACCTTGGCAAGTATGAAAAGTCACACTGTTCGCCGCGAAAAGTCGGCAACGGGCTGAAATCCTTGAGATTATAGGGGTGGCAACGATGCCATGTCGACGCCGGCGGCGCCCAACGGTGTCGTTTGCGGGCGTCAGGACGGGGGACGACGCGTGGTTCCGTCTTGAAGCAGCCGCCATCCGGGTTTAGGGGAGAGGTGGCTGGGCGCGGGAGTGGATGAGTATGGCGAAGACGGGTGCCGCAGTGATCGACCCTTACGAGCTCCTGGGCGTGGCCCGCGATGCCGACGAGGCCGCCATCAAGGCCGCCTATCGCAAGGTGGCGAAAACCGCCCATCCGGATGCCGGTGGCGACGCCGAGGCCTTTGCCAAGATTTCCGCCTGTTACGAGCTTTTGAAGGATCCCGTGCGCCGGCGCGTCTTCGACGATACCGGCTACGACCCGCAGCTTGCCGAGCCCGCCGACCTCAAGGGTCTGATGGTGCTGGAAACGCTGATCAACGACATGATCCTCGACGAGCGCGAGCCGGGTTCGTTCGATCCGGTGGCGGGGCTGCGCCGCAAGCTGACCGACGACATCCTCAAATGCCGCTTCCACATTCTCGAGCTGGAGCGCCACCGGGCGCGGGTGCGCAAGCATCTCGACCGGCTGGGCCGGCGGCCGGAGACCGACGTGCTCGGCTCGATGCTGCGGGCGCGTGCGCAATCGATTACCGATGCGATCAAGGCGTCGGAGGTGCAGATCGCCGCGATCGAGCGGGCCTATTCCATGCTCGAGGGCTATTCCTACGAGATGGAGCCTCTGCCCGCGCCGGTGGAGGCCGAGGCCGAAGACCTGCCCAAGGCGGCCGAATAGGCGCCAAGCGTCTGGACAGGTTGACGCTTGCCCGCTGTTTTCCTGACGAAAAACAATTCCCGTGGAAAATATGTCAACCCATGTTGACAGCAACTTATTCAATTTTAGTATTGCGTGATACTCCGGTGAACTGGCCATTGTCGAAGACGGTATCGGCACTGTCACCCCAGTAGGACTGGCATGGCATGACATAGCATGGCATGGATCAGATCTGCCGGGCGCCGCGCGCGTTTGCGCTGCCTCATCCTGATCCGTGAGCCCCTGGGAGGGGTCCCCAGACGCCAACAACTGGAGAAGGCAACGATGCACAGCGACGGCTTCGTCTTGCGCGCGACCGAGACGATTATAAACTTTCCCCTTGCTCACCGCCGGTATCTCGTTCGCTCCGCCGCCTGTCGGCTGGATCAGCTGAACGGACAGGCCGCGACGGATTTCTGGAAAACGCTCTGCAGCCGGCTGAAGGCCGAGCTGTTTGAAACCGGCCACTCCTATGAGGACGTGCGCCGCGAGATCCTCGCCTTCCAGGCAGAGGTGCACCGGGAGTTGCTCCTGCTCTACGAGCCTGTTTGCAACGAGCTCAGTGTCGCAGCGACCTAGCGGCTCTTTCCCTTCCCCTGGACGACCACAGGCCTGACCTCCGGCAGGCCGGCCAACGCCACGGCTGGGCAATCTGCCCGCCGTGGCGGAGGCTCCCCTGGTCATGACCGGGCGGTCCTGCCTGCGGTCTGCCGGCCTGTTTGCCTTGCGGCCAGTGCCCGGCGCGCATGGATGAACAGCTGCGGGTCCGGATCGGCCGCCAGCCAGGCATCGAGACGGGCGGCTTCGTCGGCCTCGTGCCGGCGGCTTGCCGGCGTCATCACCGCGTCCAGCAACAGCAAATGTCCTCTCAAGGTGTCGGCGGCCTTCGGCTCGGTCGGCCAGACCGGCAGGCTGTCCGGTGCCACGAGCGCGACCATCGCCCGGACCATCCGGTCGAGCGGCTGGCGGGAACTTGCCGCTGCGCCTGCGATACAGGGCGGCAGGCGCTCACCATGGCCGAAAGGCTGGGCCACCGCGACGGCCGGCCGGACGCAGGTCCGTTCCCGCCGGCAGCGCCGCGCCGGGCAGGTGCCGGCAAAGCCGATCTGGCTCAGCAACAGGCGGGTCAACCGCAGGGCGAGTGGCTCGAACGGCTGACTGGCTTCAGGGGCAGGGGTGAGGGAGGCGGCGAGGGCAGGGTGAAGGCCCGGCACGGGCGGCAAGGCCGGCGGCCGCGGGGCGGGGCGCTGCATCGGGGAAAGGTCTGGCATGTCGGTTTCCTTTCGGTTGTTCGGGAATTGGCGAAATAGCGAAATTCGGAATGCGTGTCGCGCGACGCCCTCATGCCGAGGTGCCCACGAGAAGCGCGGGCCTCGAAGCATCCTGCGCTGGTGGCCTCGTCCTTCGAGGCCCGACGCGGTCGGGCACCTCAGGATGCGGGGTCATCATTGGACCAAGCTTCGCCGCCGGTCGGGATCAACTCCCTCCGGGGGTGGATTTGCTTGTCTCGGACGAGGCGCCAGAAGCAACCTGTCTAAGTAGTTTTATGTGGCTCCTTCCGGCGCCTCGTTCGGCGTCTATTCCCGCTGCATGCGTCTCTCTGGCATGGCGGCGACGGTCCTCGGTCCTCGGGTCAGGCCCGAGGATGACCGAAGATTGACCGGGCGCGGGTCCAGCTGCGGCGTCA
>JAIXSF010000093.1 GCA_027484835.1 Rhizobiaceae bacterium
CGATGATCACATCCTGCTCCCCGTCCGGCTGACACCGAATGGCGGGCGCGACGCTTTGGACGGGGTGGAGATTGTGGGTGGCAGCCAAGCGCATATGAGGGCGCGTGTCACCGCAGTGCCGGAAAAGGGCAAGGCCAACAAGGCGCTGATCGCGCTTCTGGCAAAAGCGCTCAAGGTGCCGAAATCCGGCATCGCTGTCGTATCGGGCGAAACCGCCAGACAGAAAATCCTCCGGATCGACGGCGACCCGGAGGATTTGAAATCGCGGATAGACGCGCTTGCGCCCGCCTGAACTTACTTCTGTTCGTCCTTGGCGCGCTGGATCGATTCCAGAATGATCTGCTTGGCGAAGTCGACATTCTGCCAGTCGCCGATCTTCACCCACTTGCCGGGCTCCAGATCCTTGTAGTGCTCGAAGAAGTGCTGGATCTGCTTCAGCGTGATTTCCGGAAGATCGGTGTAGTTGGCGATCTTGTCATAGCGACGGGTCAGCTTCGGCACCGGCACGGCAAGGATCTTCTCGTCCATGCCGCCGTCGTCTTCCATCATCATCACGCCGATCGGGCGGACGTTGATGACGCAGCCCGGAACGAGCGGGCGCGTGTTGCAGATGAGAACGTCGAGCGGGTCGCCGTCCTTGCAGAGCGTGTGCGGCACGAAGCCGTAATTGCCCGGATAGGTCATCGGGGTATAGAGGAAACGGTCGACGACGAGCGTGCCGGCGTCCTTGTCCATCTCATACTTGATCGGCTGGCCGCCGACAGGAACTTCGACGATGACGTTGATGTCTTCCGGCGGGTTCTTGCCGATGGCAATTGCATCAATACGCATATTATTGGACCCCGTAGAGTGTTGAATTCCTGCGCTACCTAATGCGAAATATGGCGCAATGCAACACGGCTTTGGGAGAAGCCCCTCCGCCCCGCCGGTGGAATACGAGGATGCCAGACGATGCATGCCACCACCCCTTTGCCGCTCGCAGTACTCCTTGCCGCAAATATGCTCTTGGCGACGGCAGCCCAGGCGAACGACAGCACCTATACCGATCTCGACCTCGAAAACTGCCAGACCATCGAAGCCGACGCCATGGGCGCCAGCTTGCTGTGCAAGGGCTTCAAGGGACTGGCGGTACATTTCAAGGAGGGCGACCTGCGCCAGAGCGTACTCTTTGGCCCCGTCGACCGAGAGCTGCAGCACGGCGCCTTCGAGAGCTTCAGCGCCTTCAACCGGGTGAATGACAAGATCGAGTGGCGGCGGGATGCGTCCGGCAAGCCTTTCGCGGCCATCCTGCGCTGGTTCATCGAAAACCCTGGTCCGGATGGCTCACCGAACCCGGAAAGCACGGGCCAGGTTCTGGTCATCTCCCGCGTCGCGACACCGGACTACCCGGGCTCATGCTTTGTCGGCATGGTCGATGCGAAGGCCAATGCCAATGCGAACCTCTTGGCCCGTCAGGTGGCAGACCAGGTCGCGGCCGGGTTCGATTGCGGGATGCAGTCACCGGTCTGGTACGGCGAGCGTGGCCAACTCACCAGCGACCGGACGTTCAGCTGGCCCGAAGGATATGTGGTGGAATAGACCGGCGCGCGCTGTCAGTTCCAGATGAAGCCGAGCTTCTTCAAATGCACATCGTCGAAGTCTTCCATGCCTTCAACGGCATCGACGCCACCATTCGAGCGGAAGAAATTGGCAGCAATCTCACTGTCCTCCAGGCACCAGACAACCATGCCGTTGCAGCCGAGCGATTTCAGCGTGCGCTTTGCCTCATGGAAGAGCTGATAGCCGAGGCCGATGCCCTGATATTCGGGCCTCAGGTAAATCTCGTAGATCTCGCCTTCATGCGGCAAGGCGCGGGCGCGGTTATAGCCCAGTGATGCGTAGCCTGCGACCGTGCCGGCCACCTCGGCAAGCAGGATGGTGGCGGGGCCACGCGTCGCCTTGCGCCACCAGCTTTCGCCGCGGCGCTCGATCATCCGGGTCAGGGCACGATAGGGAATGATGCCGGAATAGGCGTGTGTCCAGGCATTGCGGTGCGCGTCAGCGATCGCTGCGGCATCACCGGGACCTGCCAAGCGCATGTCGATCGACAACGTCTTCATAACGTAAACCCACCCTGGCGCGCCCGACTGAGGAGACGCGGAGCCTGGACCTGCATCGGCCCACGGAGAAAATTTAACGCTTTTTTAAGATTACTCGCAAGGCAGAAGGAGGGGGATGCACAAACAAAACCCCGGCCTGGGAGACCGGGGTTTCAAAACGATACATATTTTCAGAGACTTGCGCCTCAGATAGCAGCCTTGGACTTTTCCATGCGCTTGCGATCGTTCGCATCGAGGAACATCTTGCGCAGGCGGATCGACTTCGGCGTGACTTCCATCAGTTCGTCGTCCTGGATCCAGGACAGAGCCCGGTCGAGCGTCATGCGGATCGGCGGGGTCAGCTTGACGGCTTCGTCCTTGCCGGCCGAACGAATGTTGGTCAGCTGCTTGCCCTTGAGGACGTTGACCTCGAGGTCGTTGTCACGGGTGTGGATGCCGATGATCATGCCGGCATAGACCTTCTCGCCTGGCTCGATGATCATCGGGCCGCGATCTTCCAGGTTGAACATCGCATAGGCGACGGCTTCACCGGACTGGTTGGAAAGAAGGACGCCGTTGACGCGACCGGTGATCGCACCCTTGAACGGCTGATAGTCGTGGAACAGGCGGTTCATGATCGCCGTGCCGCGCGTGTCGGTCAGCAGTTCCGACTGGTAGCCGATGAGGCCACGGGTCGGTGCGTAGAAGCGCAGACGAACGCGGCTGCCGCCCGACGGACGGAGCTCGACCATTTCGCCCTTGCGCTCGGACATCTTCTGAACGACGACGCCGGAATGCTCTTCGTCGACGTCGATGACGACTTCTTCGATCGGTTCCATGGTGGTGCCGTTCTCGTCCTTGTGCATGACGACGCGCGGACGCGACACGGCAAGCTCGAAGCCTTCGCGACGCATGGTCTCGATGAGAACGGCCAGCTGCAATTCGCCGCGGCCGGACACGAAGAACGAGTCCTTGCCATCAGATTCTTCGATCTTCAGCGCGACATTGCCTTCGGCTTCCTTGAACAGACGATCGCGGATAACGCGGCTCGTGACCTTGTCGCCTTCGGTGCCGGCAAGCGGGCTGTCGTTGACGAGGAAGGACATGGTAACCGTCGGCGGATCGATCGGCTGCGCGGTCATGGCTTCGGTGATCGACGGATCGCAGAAGGTGTCGGCAACGGTGCCCTTGGAGAGGCCGGCGATGGCGACGATATCGCCTGCATGGGCTTCTTCGATCGGCTGACGCTCGATGCCGCGGAACGCGAGGATCTTCGAGATACGGCCGGTTTCAACAGTCTTGCCGTCCTGGGAGAGAACCTTGACGGCCTGGTTCGGCTTGATCGAGCCGGAAGCGATACGACCGGTGATGATACGGCCGAGGAAGGGGTTGGCTTCCAGGAGCGTACCGATCATGCGGAACGGGCCTTCTTCAACATTCGGCTCCGGAACATGTTCCAGAACGAGGTCGAGCAGCGGGGCCAGGCCCTGATCCTTCGGGCCTTCCGGATTGACGTTCATCCAGCCATCACGGCCAGAACCGTAGAGGATCGGGAAGTCGAGCTGATCGTCGGTCGCGTCGAGGTTGGCGAAAAGGTCGAAGACTTCGTTGATGACTTCTTCGTGGCGGCCGTCCGGACGGTCGATCTTGTTGATCGCGACGATCGGGCGAAGACCGACCTTCAGCGCCTTGCCGACGACGAACTTGGTCTGCGGCATCGGGCCTTCTGAGGAGTCAACCAGAACGATCGCGCCGTCCACCATCGAGAGGATACGCTCGACTTCGCCGCCGAAGTCGGCGTGGCCGGGGGTGTCGACGATGTTGATGCGGTGACCCTTCCACTCGATCGAGGTCGCCTTGGCCAGGATCGTGATGCCACGTTCCTTTTCGAGATCGTTCGAATCCATCATGCGCTCGGCGGTGCGCTGGTTCTCACGGAAAGAGCCGGACTGCTTCAGAAGCTCGTCCACAAGGGTCGTTTTTCCATGGTCGACGTGCGCGATAATCGCGATGTTGCGCATTTTCATGTTTGTGATCTCTGATAGCTGGGGCGCAATACGGGAGAG
>JAIXSF010000485.1 GCA_027484835.1 Rhizobiaceae bacterium
CCGAACAGGCCGCGGGGGCGGACGAGAAGAACCGCAATCAGGATGGCAAAGGACACCGCCGCACGCCATTCGGCCCCAATGAGCTGGACCGTGAAGGCTTCGGAAAGGCCGATGAACAGACCGGCAATCATCGCGCCTGGAACCGAACCGATGCCGCCGAGAATGGCAGCCGCAAACAGCGGCAGCAAAAGGTCGTGCCCGAGATAGGGGCGGATCTGGATGATCAGGCCGCTCATGATGCCGGCGATGCAAGCGAGTGCCGCGCCTAAAAACCAGGCCGTTCGGATGACCCGGCGGACATCGATGCCAGCGATACCGGCAAGGCCGGGATTTTCGCTGACCGCGCGCATGGCACGGCCGATATCGGTCCGCGTCATGACGAGATGAACGGTGATCACGGAGACCAGCGCCATGGCCAGCATGGCCAGTTGGTCCGGCGTCGCTCTGAGACCAAGTCCCAGCTTCATCGCAATCTGCAGCGCCTGGCTGAAATAGGCGGGTTTCGAGGTAAACAGGAATTCGAGCAGGCTGCGCAGCGCAAGCGATGCGCCGAAGCTTGCCATGACCATGATGATGATCGCGCTGCCGCGTCGCCGAAAGCTTGAGAACAGCGCCGCGTCCACGGCAAGCGCCAGGAGCCCCGTCAAGGCGATGGCGAGCACGGCCGCGATCGGCAGCGACCAACCGAAGGAGAACGGCCCAATCGGCGTGGTGAGCCCAGCAGCCACTACGCCAAGCGCACTGCAGATGCCAAGTGCGAGATAGGCACCCCAGGACAGAAGCTCACCATGCGCAAAATTGGAGAAGCGCAGGATCGAATAGGTGAGCGTCACGCCGACCGCGCCCAGTCCGATAATTGCGCCTGCAATCAGTCCATCCATCAGGAATTGCGGGTTCATGGCGCGACCTCACTGGCGGCGCGCCCGGTCGTGCCGAGATAGATCTTTCCGATGAGTGGATCATCGGCGAGATCGGCAGGCGTCCCTTCATGGCGGATCTGCCCTTCGGCCAGGATGACAGCACGATCGGCAATCGCCATCGCCGCTTTGACGTTCTGCTCGACCAGCACGATCGTCACGCCCTCGCCATTGATGCGCTTGAGCATGGAAAAGACCTCGCCAATGATCTTTGGCGAGAGGCCGGCGGATGGTTCGTCGAGAATGAGCACCGGCGGATTGAGCGCCAGAGCGCGCGCCACGGCCAGCATCTGCCGCTGACCGCCGGAGAGCGCGCCCGCCAGGCGCTTCGGTTTGACGGCAAGATCCGGAAAGCGCGTCAGCATCGTCTCGATGGCGAGGTTACGTTGCGATTTCGGCAGAAGCGCCACGGCGATCTGGAGGTTTTCCAGGATGCTCATGCTGGCAAAGACATTCTCCGTCTGCGGCACGAAGGCCAGACCTTCGGCCAGTTTGCGGTGCGGAGCAACATCCGTGATGTCACGGCCTGCCAGATGGATCCGACCCGAATGCACCGGCACCATGCCGGCGATCGCCTTGACGAAAGTGGATTTGCCAGCGCCATTCGGCCCCAGAAGGATGACGAGTTCGCCCTGAGCGACGGAAAAATCCACGCCGCGAACAATGGGAAGGTCCGGCTCATAGCCAGCGACCAGCGCCGAGGTGTTGAGAACCGGGTCGATCATGCACCACCGCCAAGATAGGCTTCGATGACAGCAGGATTAGCGGCCACATCAGACGGCGCCCCCTCTGCAAGCAGCTTGCCGAGCGCCATGGCCACCACCCGCGAGCACAGCCTCGATACCATCTCCATGTTGTGTTCGATCAGGAGAATGGACTTGCCCTCGGCGTTCAACGCCACCACCCGCTCCATGATCACTTCGAGCAAAGCCGGGTTCACCCCCGCGGCCGGTTCATCGAGCAGGATCACCTGCGGGTCAGCCATCAGCACGCGCGCGAGTTCCAGAAGCTTGCGCTGCCCGCCGGACAGCACGCGTGCGGGTTCATGGGCCAGCCGCGAAAGCGTGACGAACTCCAGGATCGCATGCGCTTTTTCAAGGGCTGCCTTTTCTTCGCGACGCACCAGACCAGCTTTCAGGAAATTGGCAAACAGGCCTTCGCCCGTCTGCTTTTGCGCGCCGACCAGCAGGTTTTCAAGCACGCTCATTTCCAGAAACGGGCGTGGGATCTGGAAGGTCCGAGCGACCCCATGGGCGATGCGCTGCTCCGGCGCTTGGCCCGAGACTTCCCGTCCCTCGACCCAGATCTCGCCAGAACTGGGTTTGAGGCTGCCTGCCAACAGATTGAACATGGTGGTCTTGCCCGCACCATTGGGGCCGATCAGGCCCAGGATCTCGCCCCGGGCGAGCTGGAGCGACATGTCGGAGACCACCGTCAGCCCATCGAAATGCTTCGTCAGATGCCGTGCTTCGATGGCAGGCGCAGCTGCGGCACTCTGAAACGATCCTGATGGTTGGGAATGGGCGGCAGCCATCTTCAAAAATGAGCCTTGATTTGATCCGTGATGTTTGATCAAACTTTACGTGGACGCGAAAATCAACCGATATTTCCGGGAGGCTTGGAGGCGGGATGACGGACACGATTGGCCAATCGGACGATTTCCTCACGCCTGTCGGCCGAGAGACTTTGCAGGATCGCGTCTATGACCAGTTGCGCCGCACATTGATCAATGGCGGCTTTGCCGCGGGCGACATGCTGCGGATCGTCGACATGGCAGATCGCCTGAAGACGAGCACCATGCCGGTGCGAGAAGCGCTCGGCCGGCTCGTCTCCGAACAAGCCCTAGAGGCCCTGCCCAATCGCTCCGTCCGCGTGCCGCTGATTACCCGCGAACGACTCGATGACCTGGAGCGTGCCCGCATCCTGATCGAGGGGCGCCTGGTGGCGCTCGCCTGTGACAGGCTGACGGCGGAAGACATCGAAAGCCTGAAACAGATCAACCGGGATTGCGAGGCGGCTTTCGAACGGCATGGCCAGGACGTCGGTCCTGTGACCTCCGAAATCAACCATCGCTTCCATTTCCAGATCTATCGGGCCGCCTCCTCGCGTGTGCTGATCCCAATGGTCGAAAGCCTCTGGCTCCAGTCCGGCCCGGTTGTCCGCGCCGCCGCCCATATCCACGACGAACAAGGCGGTCTTGCAGCGACCAACCACCACTGGACACTCATCGAGGCACTCGAAGCGCGCAATGAAGACGCTGCGGTCAACGCGCTTTCCAATGATATCGGGCGCTCGTTCGATCTCGTGCGCGGGCGTCTCGACGCCGGCGAAGAAGCGGCGTGAGGGAGAGCATCGATGAGCGGCACCGACGACACATTCGAGCTCTTTGACCTGCGTGTCGAGGTGGTGATCCCGGAGGGTGGGGCCGTCTATTGCGGCGCCAAGCCCGGCGACTATTTCGAGCTGCACGGCGAAATGCTCTATCTTCCGCCGGGACAGGGACTGTCGATTTACTCCCTCGCCTCCGTCCTTCCCCTGCTTGCCGCCAAGCAGCGCCCGACCCATGCGCATGACTGGATGACGACGGATGCGGACATCGCCTGTCCGGATCCCAACTGCTCCACCCGATTGCGGATCCGGCGCACCGGCCTTCGTCGTTTCAGCCATGCCGCAACGACAGCCGTGCCCCTCGAAGGAAAAGAGTAACATGCAGCGTATCTCCATCGCCCCGGGTTACGAGATCTCCCGCGTCATTCGTGGCGGATGGCAGCTTGCCGGTGGCCATGGCGCCATCGATGAGGAGATGGCCATCGAAGACTTGGTGGCCTTCGCCGATGCCGGCATCACCACCTTCGACTGCGCAGACATCTATACCGGCGTTGAAGACCTGATCGGGCGCTTCCGGCTGCGTTACCGCGACCTGCAGGGCCAGGCGGCCCTCGATCGCATTCGCGTCCACACGAAGTTCGTACCCGATCTCGGCGTCCTGCCGACGATCACCAAGGCCTATGTCGAAGGCGTGATCGACACGTCGCGCAAGCGGCTTGCCATGGAGCGACTGGATCTCGTCCAGTTTCACTGGTGGGACTACGACATGCCTGCCTGGCTGGAGACGCTCGGCTGGCTGAAGGAATTTCAGCAGGATGGGCGGATCGACAAGATCAGCGCCACGAATTTCGACAGCGAGCATGTCACGGCAATCCTCGATGGCGGGATCCCGCTGACCTCGTTGCAACTGCAATACTCGCTGCTCGACCGGCGCCCGGAAAAGCGCATGGTGGAGCTTGCAGCCCGCCACGACTTCGCGCTGTTCTGCTATGGCACGGTCGCCGGCGGTTTCCTCTCCGACCGCTGGTTCGGCAAGTCCGAACCGGAGCATCCGCTCGAGAACCGCTCGCTGACCAAATACAAGCTGATCATCGACGACCTTGGCGGCTGGGATCTGTTCCAGGCTCTACTGTCGACGCTTCGCAAGGTGGCCGACCGCCATGCAACCGACATCGCAACGATTGCCAGTGCCGCCATGCTACGCCGGCCAGGCGTGACGGCAGTGATTGTCGGCGCCCGCAATCGCGATCACCTCGCCTCCAACCTCGCCATCTCCAATGTCGTCCTCTCAGACGCCGACCTGGCGGAGATCGAGACTGCACTCTCTGGAGCACGCGATCTGGAAGGCGACGTCTACACGCTCGAGCGGGACCGCACCGGGCGGCACGGCAGCATCATGAAATATAATCTCAACAAAGGGGAATGACATGTACAAGGGATATCAGATGAAACGCCTCGTCCTGGCTTCAACCATGCTTGCGGGCATTGCGGTCGGTGCCGCACCTGCCGCGGCACAAGGATGTGACATTACCGTCGGCGTGGTCATGGAACTCACGGGCCCTGCCGGCGAATACGGCAAGGCGGGCGCGAAATCCGTCGAGATGGCCTTCCGTGACTTCAACGACGCAGGCGGCGTCGGAGGCTGCAAGCTGGTCATGGACACCCGCGACAGCCAGAGCCAGGGCAACGTCGCCGTCGACCAGGCCACACAGCTCGTCAACATCAAGAAGGTGCCGGTCATCATCGGTGGGATCATTTCCTCGGTCTCGATCCCGATCCTGACCTCCGTCACCGCACCGGCCGGCGTCGTTCAGGTGTCTCCGGCCTCCTCATCCCCGACGCTGACCGCACTCGGCCGCGAGGGCAAGACCAACGGGGTCTTCTTCCGCACTATCACCTCGGACGCGCTGCAGGGCACGGCGGCAGCCAAATATGCGCTCGATCAGGGCATGAAGAAGATCGCCATCATTCACGTCAACAACGACTTCGGCAACAATCTGATGCAGGAGTTCACCGCCGCCTACACCAAGCTCGGCGGAACGATCACCTCGACGACGCCCTATAACGAGAAGCAGGCGAGCTATTCCTCCGAGGCTTCGGTCGCGATGGAAGGTGAACCAGATGCGCTTTACCTCGTCTCGACGCCGGTCGACGGCGCAACGATCGCCCGTGCCTGGATTTCCGGCGGCGGCGTGCAGAAGTTCCTGTTCAATGACGGCATGAACTCTAAGGACTTCATCGCGAGCGTCGGCCCGCAGTATCTGAACGAGGCCTACGGCACATCGTCCGGAACCACGCCGACGGCCTCGACCGAATATTTCAACGCAAACTACGCCGAATTCTCCGGTGGCATTGAACCGTCGGCCCCGGCGGCCGATCGATCCTACGATGCCGGTGCCATCGTCGCCCTCGCCATCGCAAAGGCCGGCAAGGCCGACAAGGACGCGATCAAGACGGCAATCTCGGAAGTCACAGCACCCGGCGGCACTCCGATCTATGCCGGCAAGGCGGAATTCGAGAAGGCGCTCGGCCTGCTCAAGGACGGCAAGCCGATCACGTACGAAGGCGTTATCGGCCCGGTCAGCTTCGACCAGTACGGCGACATCACCGGCCCCTTCCGCCTCTGGAAGATCACCGACGGCGAGGTAACGACCGTGGGCCAGATGGAATCCGAGGCCGTGTCCGAGATCAAGGCCACGCTCTCGAAGTAGTGCTCGCTTCGGAGACAAGACCAAGGGCGGCTCGTCAGGGCCGCCCCTCTACGACAGGCATACGGGCAGGCACGCGATTCAAGACGACGGCCGCCGCCCGACCACGGAGCAGCGGCTGGTCAGCACAGCGAGCAGGCCACTGTCATTCGCTCAGCGGGGCACTCCGCTCGGCCTCAGGTGCCGCTTGAGCGACGCAATGCGGAAAATGGCATTGGGTGCACCGTAGCCCGCATAGCCGCGTCGTTCGACAATTTCGAAGAAGAAACCCTCGCCATAGGTCGGTGAGTAGAGCTGGAAGTATTCCCCAGCGTCATCCCGGTCGTAGAGGATGTTGGCGGCTTTCATCCGCTCGACCAATTCGGGGGCGAGGCCGAAGCGGACCTCGACATCGTCAAAATAATTGGGCGAGATCACCAGGGACTTGAAGCCATTGCTCGCCAGGGCCTCTGCCGTCGCGAAGATATCGTCGGTCTCGAATGCAATATGCTGGATGCCCGAGCCGAAGGTTTCCGCGATGAACCGGCCGGCCAGCGTGTTGCGGTTCTCGGCCCCGTTTAGTGTTATCCGCAACCGGCCATCGTCCGTCTCGACCACCTGGCTGCGGACAACGCCGGCAGGGTCGATGATGTCGACCATCGGCGTCTTCCGCGTTGCAAGCTGCGAGGTATAGAAGAGCAGCCAGGTCAGCATCTCCTCATAGCGCGTTGTCTGCGCGAGGTGGTCGATCCGCGTCAGCCCTACGGTTCGGTCACTTGGCTCCGTCTCGGCCAGGGGTTCGAATTCGACGTCCCAGATGTTGGCAAGAGAGCTCTTTTCATCGAGGAAATAGACGATGCCGCCGCCGACCCCGCGAATGGCCGGCACCTGCATCTCGCCTGGCCCAACCGCCTGACGGAAGTCTTCCGAGCCCAATTGAAGTGCTCTTGCATGGGCTCCCGCGGCATCATCGACCATAAGCCCGAAGGCATAGGCATTGGCGCCGTGGACGAGATAGGAGGCGTTGGCGAATCCCTTTTCCTCGCGGTTGATAACGAGGTTGATCTCCCCCTGCCGCATCAGCGTCACCGACTTCGTCCGGTGGCGGCCAACGGTCCTGAAACCGAGGATCTGCAACAGGGCTTCCAGCTCGCGCCCGTCGTCATCACCGACCGCAAATTCGACGAAGGCGATGCCGGAAACCGCGCTGCGCGACGGCATGTCGGGAACCGGAATGCGCATATCGGGCTCGACACGCCGGACCTGGTCCATGAGATAGACCAGCGAGCGTCGACCGTCCCTGGAGATCGCCTCGGGCGATCCACCACGAAACTGATCGTTGAAGATCTCGAGCGAGAGATAGCCGTCATAGCCGGTCGCGGCGATCGCCTGCATGAAAGCGGTTACGGCAAGGTCACCTTCGCCCGGCATGTTGCGGAAGTGGCGCGACCAGTAGAGCAGATCCATCTCGATCAGCGGCGCATCGGCGAGCTGAACGATGAAAATCCGATCGCCCGGGATCGAGCGGATGGAATTGACATCGATCTTGCGCGCCAGCGTATGAAAGCTGTCGAGGATCAGGCCGATATTGGGATGATCGGCCCGACGGACGATTTCCCAGGCGTCGCGGTGATCGTGAATGTGACGCCCCCAGGCGAGCGCCTCGTAACCGACGCGAAGGCCGCGTTTCGCTGCCCGCTCGCCGAGTTCGCGGAAATCGGCTGCCGCCCGGTCGATGCCACCGAGCGACACCGGCGAGGTATTCGAGCAGATCAGCATCAGGTCCGTGCCAAGCTCGGCCATCAGGTCGAACTTCCGCTCGGCGCGGTCGAAGTTGCGGCTGCGAAACGGCTCCGGCATGCCCTCGAAATCGCGGAACGGCTGGAACAGAGAGACCGTCAGCCCGTGATCACGAACCATCTGCCCGACTTCGGCGGGCGAACGGTCGAAGGCCAGGAAGTCGTTCTCGAAAATCTCGATACCGTCGAAACCGGCGCGCGCGATTGCCGAGAGTTTCTCTTCGAATTCGCCGCTGATCGAGACCGTCGCAATCGAGGTTTTCATCGCCGCATTCTCCGTTTCGCGCGTTGGCGTTTCACCGTTTGCCTTCCGCGACAAGCAGCTTCAGAGCTCTGACCGCATGGGGGTATCCCGTCGCCCCGAGGCCCGCCATGACGGCCGTGGCCGTCATCGAGACGAGGGATTTGTGATAGATCTGCTCGCGCCTGTGCACATTGCTGATGTGGAACTCGATGATCGGTCCCTTGAACATCTTCAGCGCATCCAGGAGCGCAAGCGAGGTGAAGGTGAAGGCCGCCGGGTTGATCAGGATGCCCGAGGCCTCGTCGATCGCGTCGTGAACCCACTCGATCAACGCCTCTTCGCTGTTCGTCTGCCGAAAGACGACAGGCCACTCTCCGGCGGCCTCCCGGCACCAGAATTCGACATCTGAAAGCGTGTGGTGGCCATAAATCTCCGGCTCGCGCCGCCCGAGCCGATTGAGGTTGGGCCCGTTCAGGATGAAGAGTGGCTTATGCTCCGGCATGGTATCCCCTCAGCCCTGATAACCGAGCAGGCGCGGCAGCCACAGAACCGTATCCGGAATGAAGGTGATGATGCCGAGGCAGAACACCATCCAGAGAATGAAGGGCCAGGCGTCGCGGACGATATCACGCAGCGGCGCGCCCGAAATCTTCGCCACGATGAAGAGCAGCAGGCCATAAGGTGGCGTTACCAGCCCCAGCATGATGTTGACCACGACCACAACGCCGAAATGCACGAGATCGATACCAAGTGCCTGCGCCGTCGGGATCAGGACCGGAACGACGATCAGGAGGATGGTCGTGCCTTCGAGGAAGCAGCCAAGCAGCAGCAGCAGGATGTTGACGAAGATCAGGAAGACGACGGGCGACATCTCCCAGCTGGTGAGGATCGCCTTGATGCTTTCGGGGATATTTTCGATCGTCACGACATAGTTGAACACCAGGGCGCCGGCGATCAGCATGCCGATCGAAGCCGTGGTCTTGCCGCTTGTCAGCAGCGCACCGTAAAGCGCATTCCAGGTGATGCTGCGATAGATGACAGTGGAGATCAGCAGCGCATAAGCGGCGGCGAGCGCTGCGGCTTCGGTCGGCGTGGTGATTCCGGAATAGATGCAGCCGAGCAGCAGAACCGGCATGAAAAGCGCCGGCAGCGCCCGCCAGGTAATGCCCGGGATCTCGCGCAGTGGGACCGGCTCTTCGACCGGGAAATTCTGCCGCCTCGCGGTAATCGCAACCTGCACCATCTGCAGCCCGGCCATCAGCAGGCCAGGCACCATGCCGGCCAGGAAGAGGTAGCCGATCGAGGCATCGGAGACGAGCGCATAGATCACCATCGGGATCGACGGCGGGATGATCGGGCCGATCACCGACGTCACTGCCGTCAGCGCAGCCGCAAAACTCGGCGTGTAGCGGTTTCCGTCCGTCATCAGCTTCTGCATCATACTGCCGGTTCCAGCGGCATCGGCGATGGCCGAACCGGACATGCCGGCGAAGATGATGCTCTGGACGACATTCACCTGAGCAAGGCCGCCGCGAAAACGCCCGACGAGCACGTTGCAGAACGACAAAAGCCGCTCGGTCATGGAGCCGATGTTCATCAGCTCGGCTGCCAGGATAAAGAGCGGCACCGCGAGGATCACGTAGTTCGAATACATGCCGTTCAGGAACTGCTCGGCGACGATCCCTATGTCCGCGCCGGACAGCGCCAGATAGAGGATCGATCCGCAGATCATCGAAAGCCCGATCGGAAGACCCAGAAAGGCAAGAACCGTGATGGCCACGATCGAAAGGGAAAAGGGGCTGGCAAGGTTCATACGCCGGAACTCGCTTTGGTCGGGTCGAAGCCCTCGGGCGCCTTGCCGCGGATGGCCAGCGTGCAAAGCCACAGATGGCGCACGATCATCGCAATCGCGAAGACGACATAGATGGAATAGAGAAGGTCGAAGCGGATCTTGAGGTAAGCGGTGCTTTCGACTTTCATGAAGGTCACGTAGTCGATCACCGCCGGCAGCGACCAGGTAAACAGCGCAACGAGACTGGCAGAACCGATGACCTGCATCAAGCGAAGCCCGCGGGCGGTTGCCGCGCCCCAGAAGAGATCGAAGCGGATCTCATCGACTTCCCGCACGACGAAGGCCGAGCCGAACAGCACCATCCAGATCCACAGCGCCACGCTCGCCTCGTGGGTCCAGCCGATCGACAGGTTGAAGAGGTAGCGGGAGAAGATCTGCAGCAGGAAGATCACGAACATCGCCAGCAGCATCATGGCGAGCAGGTTTTCCGCCCGATGCCTGAGCCAGCTCCCGATGGTGGCAAATCGATTGTCCATAGCCCGAGCCTTTTGTGATGGGTCGGGAGCCGGAGAATGTCCGGCTCCCGGATCAATGGGTTGGGCTCAGAGTGCGCCGACCTTTTCGAGGATTCCTTCCGGCCAGGACTTCGCCAGATCGGAGGCAAGGTACTTTTCCTGTGCGAACTTGCGGAAGGCAGTGACATCAGGCTCGTAGATCTGAAGGCCGGCGGCCTTGAACTCCTCGACCAGCGTCTTTTCCTGGGCGATGTGCTGTTCTTCGCTCCACTGCATCGCCTTGTCGGCGGCCGCCTGAACCTTGGCCTGCTGCTCAGGCGAAAGCGATTTCCAGGTTTCGGCGGAGATGGTCAGAAGGTCGTAGCCGATCAGATGCGAGGTCATGACAATCTGCGACATGACTTCATAGAACTTCATGTTCTTGACGTTCGGCAGCGGGTTGTCCTGACCGTCGATCGCGCCGGTCTGCAGGCCGGTATAGACTTCGGCATAGGCCATCGGCACCGGGTTGGCACCAAGCGCCTCGCCGAGGAACTGCCAGGCATCGCCACCCGGCATGCGCAGCTTCACGCCCGAGAGGTCGGCAGGCGTCGAGATCTTCTTGTCACCCTTCAGGCCCACCTGGCGCGCGCCGAAATAGGTCGGCCCCAGAATGTAAACGCCGGCCTTTTCCTCGGCCATCTTCTTGAACTCGGCACCGACGTCGCTGGCGAAGAAGGCGCGGACGTGTGCGGCATCCCGGAAAAGGTAGGCCGACGTCAGCACAGACCATTCCGGCACCTGCTTGGCGATGTCCTGCGGCGCAATATTGCCCATCTGCAGGTTGCCGCGCTGCAGCGCGACCAGTTCGGTCCCCTGCTTGAACAGCGTGCCGCCGAAGAAGGGCTCGACCTTGAAGCCGTCCTTGAGCTCGTCGGCGAACATCTTGACCATGCCGGCACGGATGTCCTGCTCGGAGAACACGGCCGACAGCTTGAGCGTCACCGGCTCCTGAGCAAGTGCAGGCCCGGAGACGGCCATCATTGCGCCAAGCGCCACCGAACCTGCCAGAAACATGCGGCGTGAAAGTTCCATCATCATGTCTTCCTCCTCTTGTCCCTGCCCCTCCTCGGGCTTTGGGATCTTCTTCTCCCTGACCGGCGGGGGCCGGTCGACGAAACACGTCTCAGACCGGCGCAAGAGGCCGGCCTAGTCTTATCGCGTCAGGCAAGCCGCGCCAGAGCGATCTCATCGGTGCCGGTGAGTTCGGCGAAATGCGCGAGCATGCGCTGCGCATCCGGCACCAGTCCGGTAAACAGGCCAAACGCTCCGACGGCCTGGAAAACCGCCATCCCGCCACCATTGGCAACCCGGCAGCCGCGCCGCCTTGCCGCCTGCAGGAGCGCCGTCTCCAACGGGAAATAGACGACGTCCGCCACCCAGAGCGGCGGGTTCAAAAGCTCTTGAGGCAGGGGCAGACCAGGATGCTTGTCCATGCCCATCGGGGTCGCGTGCACGAGACCACTGGCCTCCGCCATCGCACTCTTGAGATCACGGCCTGCCAGAACCTCTGCCTGAGGAAAATGCCTGGCCATTTCGCCGGCCAGTTCGACGGAGCGGTCCGCATCGATATCGAAGATGGTAAGCTTGTTCGCGCCAAGCTGGAGCACGGCAAAGGCCGTTGCCGAGCCCGCCCCACCCGCGCCAATCTGGACGACGGAGGTCAGGTCGGCATCCGGCAACTGCCGGCGCAACCCTTCGGCAAAACCCGACCAGTCCGTATTGTGACCGATCCGCTTTCCGCCCTTGAGGACGACAGTGTTGACCGCGCCCAGACGCCGGGCGTCGTCCGAAACCTCGGTCAGAAACGGCAGCACCCGCTGCTTGCAGGGATAGGTGATGTTGAGCCCGCAAAAGCCCCGCGCTTCGGCCTGCGCAATCAGGGTCTCGAGATCGTCAGGGGACTTTTTCAGCTCGTTGAGATCGATGAGCTCGTAAGTGTAGGCAAGACCATGAGCAGCACCTTCACGCATGTGCATGGCCGGCGTGAGCGAACGCTGGATGCCAAAGCCGATCAGTCCGGCTCTTGCCTCTTTGCGCTGCTGCGTCATGCCCGCTCCCATCACTTCTGCATGCTGCCCTCGGCACCACGCGGCCTCCCAACCTGATCGCAGCAATAATGTACTAACTAGTTAGTGTCAACACGGCCAAGGCTTGAAGCCGTCGTGCCGGAGTTCTATGAACAGGTGGCTCGGCGCGCGGAACAGGGGTCCGCGAACGTTGAAGCGGGGTGGAGAAGCATGGCGAAGACGGCGAAGGATATGCGCAGGAATGACCCTGAACGAACCAGGGAGGACATTCTCGATGTGGCGACGGAAGAGTTTTCCGAGTTCGGCCTGTCGGGCGCGCGAGTGGATTCGATTGCCGAGAAGACGCGCACCTCAAAACGCATGATCTACTATTACTACGGCAGCAAGGAAGGCCTGTATCTGGCCGTTCTGGAACGCGCGTATCGCAAGATCAGGTCACTGGAATCAGACCTGCAGCTCGCCGAACTTGCGCCCGAGGAGGCACTCCGCCAGCTCATCGGCACGACCTTCGACCATGACGAACAGAACCCCGACTTCGTCCGGTTGGTGAGCATCGAAAATATCCACCACGCGATGCATATGAAGCGCTCGAGCGAAATCGCCGACCTCAACATCTCGGTAATCCGCACCATTCAGGACATCATCGATCGCGGACTGAAAGCCGGCGCCTTCAAGCGCCGCGCTGACGCGATCGATGTGCACATGCTGATCAGCGCCTTCTGCTTCTTCCGCGTATCGAACCGCTATACCTTCGGCACCATCTTCAAGCGCGAACTCTCCGAGCCCGCGCTTTACGTGCGCCACAAGTCGATGATCACGGATGCCGTGCTGGGCTATCTGCGGTCGGATGATGTCGGCGCTCAAAGCGGCAGGTAGGGTCGAAGTCCACCCAACGACGGCGCCGGGCCCGGCACGAATTTACCGTGAGCCGGCCACTCCGATCAGCTCATGATGACAAAATCCTTGCCCGTCCGACTGTCCGGGGCGAGCGGGGCATCGGTCAGGATGAGGACTGCACCGGGGTGTAGAACCTTTTGCATGGTTGCGACGAACGGCGGATCAGCCGAAATACGGGAGATGACGTTTGTGGCCGCGTTGACGACACCTGCATCATCGAGAGAATTTGCAAACGCGATCCAGCGCATGCCTTGCGCGGCCTCGTCGAGACTGTCCAGCAAAAACACATGACTGCCGAGCTTATCCCTGCCGCTGACGGTGATCCGTCCTTCTGCGCGGATCTCCGAGTTCTCCACCAGCAGTGCTTGTCCGTCGAAGGTCGACATGATGACGGAAACGACCGGTTGTTTCTGGAGGTCCGTCCAGTCGTTCGGACGTTGCTTGCCGCGCAGCGACGCCACCGCATCGCCAAATTCGCGGGCAGTATAGGCGCCGAGCACCATACCGGGATGGGTCAGGTCCTGCGGATCCGTGGTCGCACCCGAAATGATCACCGGTGTGCCGAGATGGGTGATATCGAATAGCCGTTCGGAAAACTCCATGGGCAGACGCACGCAGCCATGCGATGCCGGATATCCCGGCAGATTGCCGGCATGGAGCGCAATCCCCGACCAGGTCAGCCGGTTCATGTTCGGCATCGGCGCATCGTCATAGGTGCTGGACTTATGGTGCTTGTCCTTCTGCAGCACGACGAAGACCCCGGTCGGCGTCTCATGCCCCGGCTTGCCGGTCGAACAGGTGGCGACCGCGATCCGGATGCCGTTGCGATAGACATGGACGCGCTGTTCGGGCAGCGAGACCACGATCGCAACCGGTCCCGTGCGCTGCCGCTCCGGATGCCAGGTGAATTCGCCGGGCTTCAGAGCAGCGATTTCCTTCATCACCTCGCCGGCCAGCGACAGGCAAGGCCCAGAGATCACCGCTAGAGCCGAGATCCCGGTCATGAAGACACGTCTGCCCTGCTCCGTTTTCGTCATTGCCGATCTCTCGTTCACAATAGCGATAGGAGCGACCATTTCAGGACCAATCACGGGTGTCCAATGAGTTTCCTGCTTGAATTTTAAAAAACTCTCATGGAACGTTGCAAGGCTCGCCTTGCCATCGCTGCTTGCATGAACAAATGCCAGCAGCGGTCCACCCGTTTGGTTGCGTTCAGGAGGACGACAGCATGGATTGCCGGCACAACCTTCGAGCCTTGCATACCTTCGAGACGGTTTCACGCCACCTCTCGGTCGCGGCAGCGGCGGAAGAGCTGGGAGTCACCCAAAGTGCCGTCAGTCATCAGCTGCGCTTGCTGGGAGAGATTGTCGGCGAGCGCTTGTTTCAGAAGAATGGCCGCGGCATTGCCCTGACCGAAGCGGGGCGCGATCTCGCAAGACGGTTGCAACCCGCCTTTGCCGAGATCGACCGATCCTTGGCCGAAGCGATCGGCGGCACGAGAGATCGTGTGAGACTTGCCGTCTGCAGCAGCTTCGCGCAGGCCTGGCTCGTGCCGCGATTGCATTCCTTCTATGCAGCGCATCCGGATATCGATCTGCAGATCATCATGTATGCGCAGGACCCGGAGCTCAGCGACGCCACGGGGGATGCCTTCGTGACAACGCTCCCCAAGGATCGCGGCTATCACGCTCAGCTCCTGTGGCCGGAATATCTGGTGCCGGTGGTGTCCTCAACGGCAGCCGGGCGAAAGAAGCCCCCGAAATTCATCACAACCGAACTGCAACCCGGCAAGATCGGTTCGGACTGGCTCGCCTATGCGCATCACAGTGGTCGGCCCGATCTTTCTCCCGTCGATGGTCGCTGGCTCTTTGCATCCCACTACGTGATTGCACTGGATATGGTGCGCGAGGAACTCGGAGCGGCACTGGTTCCGGATTTCCTTGTCGAGCCAGAAATCGCGGCTGGCCGCCTGACACTTCTCGACGGAGCCGGACTTCCGACACACGAGGATTATCACCTTTGCATCAAGGCAAGCCGCCGATCCGAACCGGGCCTCGACGCCTTGATGCGATGGTTCAAGCAGGAACTCGGCAAGACCGAACGCAGCGCACCAAGGGAGCGGCTGAAATTGGTGCAACCATGAGACTTTTTCATATTAGACTAATTTAATTCACTGGTTTGCAAGCGTCTCGCATGCCAGTCTGACGACATCGAAAGGTTGCATGGCAGCCGCTCGAAGCCTTCCCTAAGGGAGATGTACGATGCGTTCGTGGCGTGCGTTCGTCGGTGGTTTGTATGTAGTATCGCTGGCCGTCACAGCGAACGTCAGCTCCACGCCAGTAATGGCACAGGATCGCAGCGCACGCGTCGAATTCTCCCGCGGGCAAAGCTCGACGACCATACGGGGCGCGATCCGCGGATACGAAGGCATCAACTACCTTATCAATGTCCGTAGCGGACAGCGGCTGGCCGTCACCATGGACAGCTCCAACGGCAGCAACTACTTCAACATCCTGGGCCCGGATGGTGGCGACGCTCTTTTCAACGGATCAATCTCGGGCAATTTTGCCGACGTGATCGTACCAGACAGCGGTGACTATACCGTGCAGGTCTATCTGATGCGCAATGCCGCCCGTCGCAACGAACAGGCGCGCTTCACGCTTCGCGTCGAGGTAACAGGTGGTCGGCCGATCGCGCCTCCTCCGTCACCGGATTTCGCCGATGGGCTCTCTGGCGGTCCGGACTTCTTCCAGGTGGCCGGTATCGCACGGGGCGATGCCCTGAACATCCGTACCCGCCCGAGCGCACAAAGCCCGATCGTGACCCGGGTGGTCAATGGCGAGATCCTGCGCAATGGCGGTTGCCGGATGACTGGCAAGACACGCTGGTGCCGGGTGTCCAGGCCCGATGGCAGCGATGCCGGCTGGGCAGCGGGCAGATTTCTGATCGAAGCGAGCAATTGAGCCCTTTCGGGCTGCGACGAGAGACAGAAAAAGAGGGGGAACAGCATGACCAGCTTCTTCATGAAGGCCGGACCAATCTCGCTTGCCTTGGGTTTACTGGCAGGCTGCACGTCGGATGGTACATCACAGCCACCACCAGTGGCCTCCGCGACCCCGCGCCTGATGGATGAGAGCGTGCCGCCGGCCGCCCGCAGCGCGTGCCTCGCCGCAGTTTCCAATGCAACGAACAACGGCGACGTCCAGATCATCGAAATGATCTTCTCGGAAGCCAATTCCCAGGTCACCGTCGGCGTCGGTCCGACGCGCGCGCCCTGGAACTGCCTTGTCTCGAACAGCGGCGTGGTCGCTAACGTCATGTCGATGACGAATGAGGGCGCACTCTGAGGATCGCTTGCCTGCGGTGCCGGGTCACGCCGGCACCGGTCTGCGCGCCATGGGCGGCCAAGGCTGCCGGAGGACGCCTTTTCACCGTTCACCGAAGGGGACCTTCATGCATCGTCTGGCATCTCTCGTTGTCCTATGCCTGTCAGCCTTCAGCACCGTCCAGGCAGCCGAGCTAGTTGCGGTACCGGAGATTGGTCCGGACCAGCTCTCGTTCTCCGTCACCAACATGGACACCTCGGTCGATCCGGGAACTGATTTCTACCGCTATGCGGTTGGTGGCTGGCTGGATCGGGTCGAGCGACCGGCGGATCGTATCAGCATCGGAACCTTCGACTTCATGGGGCTGAGGCTGACGGCGCAGATGAAGAACCTGATTGCGGAAGCCGGGGAGAAATCCGCATCGGCTGAAAAGGGCAGCCCGCTGCAGCAGGTCGGCGACTTCTACAATGCTTACATGGACGTGGCCTCCCTCGACGCGAAGGGCATCACCCCCATAGAGCCGGAACTGGCGAGGATCGAGGCCATCGCCAGCCTTGATGACCTCGCGACCTATCTTGGGCGCTATGTTTCCGTTGCGGGCGCAGTGGCCCTCGTCGGCATTGTCCCATCGACCGACCAGGCTGACACCACGAAGATGGTGCTTTTTCTCGTCAAGGGATCGCTGATCTTCGGACAGGAGAACCTCTATGACGCCCCGGCAGGCTCGGAACTCGATGTTGCCCTTAGGCGCAATTTGCGGACTGTCCTGGAGAAGGCAGGGTACGAGCCTTCGCGCGCGACAGACGTCGTTGACATGGTGGCAGATCTGGAGAGGGAGCTGCATGGAGCGACGCTGACACCGGTCGAGGCCATGAACCCTGCCAACAGCTATCAGCCGAAACCTTTCGACGACGTGCAGGCGGAGATCCCGAAGCTCGATTTCCGAAAGATGCTGGCAGCCCTCGATGTTTCGGCGCCGGACACACTCGTTCAGACGCAACCTCGCTATCTCGACGGTCTGGCCAAGGCGCTTTCGGAGCGTCCGCTCGACGACATCAAGGACTATCTGAAGGTCAGGGTGATCACCCACTTCAAGCCGTTTCTTGGCACACGTTTCGATGATGGTGCCCGCGAACTGAACAGGATCGTCTTCGGTGTCGATCGGCTTCCGCCGCGCGAAGAACTCGTTCAGTCGACGCTTCAGTCGAGCCTCGGGCATCCCGTCTCACGCCTCTATGTCGAGCGCTACTTCTCCGAGGAGACCAAAGCCAAGGCGTCCGACATGGTGGAGCGGATCCACCGGACATTCCAGACCCGGATGAAAAGCAGCACCTGGCTGGACGAACAGACCAAGGCAGCAGCCCTCGCAAAGCTGGAGAAGCTCTCCTACAAAATCGGTTACCCGGAGACATGGAATGACTATTCCAGCGTCGATATCCGTGCCGACGATCTCGTCGGCAACATCATGCGGCTCAACGCGTTCGATGCCGCGCGCTCCTTCGCCAAGCTCGGAAAGCCGGTGGTGAACGAGGCGTTTGCTGACCCGTCGACGCTCCCGGTCATCATCAATGCCGGTTACAGCATGCAGACCAACGGCTTCGAAGTGCCGGCCGCGATCCTGCAGCCGGCGGCCTTCGAGGCAGACAAGGATGCAGCGACCTATTTCTGCCGGATCGGCGCGGTGCTGGGTCACGAGATGACCCACGGCTTCGACAGCCGGGGGCGGCTCTACGACGCCGACGGCAATCTCAAGGACTGGTGGAAACCTCAGGATGCCAGTGCCTTCGACAAGGAGGCCGCCAAACTCATCGATCAGGCGAGCGCCTATGAGGTTCTGCCGGGCCTGAAGCTGAACGGCGCGCTCAGCGTCGGGGAGAACATGGCGGATGTCGGCGGCATCAACTTCGCCTTCGATGCGCTGAGGGATTATCTGGCGGAGCATCCGGAAGAAAACATCTCGATCGACGGCCTGACACCCGCACAGCGCTGCTTCGTCTCCTGGTCCCAGTTCTGGGCGATGAAGGTGACCGACGAGGCCATCCGTAGCGTCTTCATGAGCAATGCGCATCCGCCGGGCTTCTACCGCGCGACGGCAGCGCTCAAGCATGTCGACGGCTTTTACGAAGCCTTCGACATCAAGGAGGGCGACAAGGAATGGGTTCCGCCGGAGCGACGCGTGAAGGCCTGGTGAGCCCCGCACAGAGCGCATCAGACATCAGGATCAGCAACCCGACGAGTACAAAGGAGAGGGACCATGAAACGCACTATGGCATTGCTTGCGGCCACGACGCTGGCTCTTCAGGTGGTTGTCCAGCCGGCGCAGGCCGGCATGAGCGACAAGGACAAGGCGGCTGCCGCGGCTGCGGCCATCGCTCTTCTTGGAATTGCAGCCCTCGCTCACAACAAACATCACTACCAGGAAGGCTACGAGCCCGGTGACGCAGAAGAAACCGCCGAATTCGAGCGCGGCTATCGCGATGGCGTTCATGGCTATCCCTACTGGGAGCAAAACCGCACGCGGGGTTATGCCGAAGGTTATCAGGCCGGAGATCGGGAGCGCGAGAACTCGATGGCGCATCGCATCCAGCCCGTGGATGGCCGCGCACCGCCGATGGCCTACCAGGGATGTGCCCAGATCGTCGCCCAAAACTTTGCGGTCGGCATGCACCAGGTCCATTTCACCAAGGCTCGCTCACCCGGCAAGCACGAATGGCTGATCGAGGCCGCGGTCGGTCGCCAGTACATGACCTGCAAGATGCGCGACACCGGCGAGTTGATCGACCTCACCGGCGGTCGTCTCTGACGCCCGCTGCCAGGTCGCGGACACCGATGCGGCGACCCGCTTTCATTCCAGAAAATGCAGTCTAAGAGGGGTTTAACAATGGACTATACCGGCATATTGGCCTTGATCTCCTTCCTCACCGGCAATGCAGAGGACGGGTTCGCCACGTTGAAAGCGGGTGCGCCA
>JAIXSF010000270.1 GCA_027484835.1 Rhizobiaceae bacterium
CAGTCAGGCGGCCCGCATAGGGTCTGCAAAGACTCTCCTCGTCGAAGCGATGATGGGGCTGTTCGATGGGGCGGCCGACGGCAGTGGCAGTGCCGCCGATCTGGCAGCACTTCTGCGTTTGCCGGTGGTTCTGGTGGTTGATTGTGCCCGCACGTCCCAATCCGTCGCAGCACTCGTCACCGGCTTTTCGCGGTTCCGCGCGGATGTGCGGGTCGCGGGCGTCATCCTGAACCGCGTGGGCAGCGATCGCCATGAGGCCATGCTGAGGGCTGCAATGGTGCAGACAGAGGTGCCTGTCGTCGGCAGCCTCAGAACCGATCCGCAGCTGGCTCTGCCGGAGCGGCATCTCGGGCTGGTGCAGGCAGGCGAACATGTGGCTTTGGAAGCCTTTATCGAGCGTGCCGCCGATGCGGTCGAGGCCGGGGTGGATCTTGCAGCGCTGTCATTGATTGCCGAAGACATGCCAAAACTGTCAGAGGAGACAGTTGGCGGCATTCGACCACTCGGCCAGCGCATTGCGATTGCCCGGGATCTCGCCTTTGCCTTTTCCTATCCGCATATTCTCGAGGGCTGGCGCGAGCAGGGAGCGTCCATTTCCTTCTTCTCGCCGCTGGCCGACGAGGCGCCGGCCACGGATGCCGATGCGATCTATCTTCCGGGGGGCTATCCCGAACTGCATGCCGGTATCCTGGCCAATGCCGGAAACTTCCGATCCGGCATGGTCGCCGCTGCCGGAAGGGACGTCCGGATCTATGGCGAATGCGGCGGCTACATGGTGCTCGGAGAGGGCATGATCGATGCCGATGGAGTGCGTCACGACATGCTTGGCCTGCTTCCGCTCGTGACGAGTTATGCGGTGCGAAAGCGGCATCTGGGCTATCGCCGTCTGCGTTCGCTGGCGCCGGATCTGTTCGCGTCGGGTTTCACGGCGCATGAATTTCACTATTCGACAGTCATTTCCGAAGGCGCTGCCGATCGCCTGTTTGAGGCGACCGACGCACTTGGGCATTCCTTGGGCGCCGTCGGTCTTCGAAAGGGTGCGGTTGCAGGCTCCTACATGCATCTGATCGATGTCGCCGGAGCGCTGCAATGACCGGTCCGATCCAACATGGCGGTGGACTTGCGGCTGCGGCTCAGCGCTATGGTGGCCGGATCGAAGACTGGCTCGATCTATCGACCGGCATCAATCCATGCCCGCCGGATTTGCCCGATATCCCGATGCGGGCGTGGCACCGTCTGCCGGATCAGGAACGAGAGATGGCGGCGCGCGAGGCGGCCCGTCGCTTCTATTGTTCGGGTGAGCGTCTGCCGCTCCCTGTGCCAGGTACACAGTCGGTGATCCAGCTCTTGCCGCGTCTGGTGCCGGCCGGTGCGCGCGTCGCCGTCCTGTCGCCAACCTATGGCGAGTACGTCCGTGCCTTTACGCTTGCCGGTCTCGCCGTCGATGCCGTGTCCGATCTATCCGAGGTTACCCCGGCGCATCATCTCGTTGTCGTGGTCAATCCCAACAATCCGGACGGTCGAAATCATAGCCGGGCGGAGCTTCAAGCACTTGCCGCCGAGCGCGCCGAGCATGACGGCCTGCTCGTCATCGACGAAGCCTTTGGCGACATGACGCCTGAAGACAGCCTTGCGGCCGATGCCAGCCCAAACCTGATCGTCTTCCGCTCCTTCGGAAAGTTCTTCGGGCTTGCGGGCATTCGGCTCGGATTCGTCATCGCGGAACACGGGCTCGCCGCGCAGTTTGGCGACTGGCTCGGGCCCTGGGCGGTTTCCGGTCCAGCTCTGGTTCTTGCAGAACGGCTGATGTCATCTGACCTTTCCCAAGTCCGGGTGCAGATCAGGCAACGCTCGGAGGCGCTCGGCCGTGTTCTGGGGGATGCCGGCTTGACCGTGCGGGGTGGCACGGACCTGTTCCGCCTGGTGGAGACCGAAGCGGCCGCCAGCTTGCATGATCATCTCTGCCGTCATCACATCCTGACGCGAAAATTCGACTACCAGCCGCACTGGCTCAGATTCGGTCTCGCACCCGACGAGGCGTCAGATTCGCGTCTGCTGACAGCTTTCAGCACATTTTCCAGGATCCAATCATGAGCCATCTGCTGCTCCTGCTGGCCGCGATCGGCCTTGATCGGATCGTCGGCGATCCGCCATGGCTCTGGCAACGGTTGCCGCATCCGGTCGTGCTGTTCGGCAAGGCCATCGATCTGTTTGAAAAGCCGCTCAACCGGACCACGTTTACGTCCCAGGGACGACGCCTGAACGGTGTCCTGACGATCCTCCTGCTTCTCGCTCTGTCTGCGGCTGTTGGCCTCCTGCTCTCGGCGCTCTTCCGACATCTCGGTGTGCTCGGGCTCATCCTCGAAGTGGTGGTCGTTGCCGTCTTCCTGGCGCAGAAGAGCCTCGGCGATCACGTCCAGGCTGTCGCCGACGGGCTTCACAGCGGCGGGCTCGAGGGTGGACGTGCGGCGGTTGCGATGATCGTCGGCCGCGATCCGAAGACGCTCGACGAGGCCGGCGTCTCCCGGGCTGCGATCGAGAGCCTTTCGGAGAATTTTGCCGATGGCGTGGTTGCACCGGCCTTCTGGTATGTGGTCGGGGGACTTCCGGGCATCCTCGCCTACAAGATGCTCAACACCGCCGATTCGATGATCGGCCACAAGAACGAGCGTTTCCTCGATTTCGGCTGGGCGTCGGCACGACTTGACGACCTCGCCAACTGGCCGGCCGCGCGTCTGTCATCGGTCTTCATTGCGCTCTCGGCCGCTCTGCATCTGGGGCTAGCTGCGGGACGTCGGTCCCTGTCTGCCGCCCTTCGGGATAGCGGTCTTCATCGCTCGCCGAATTCCGGCTGGCCGGAAGCTGCCATGGCAGGCGCGCTTGATCTGCAACTGGCGGGTCCGCGCGTCTATGGCGGTGTCAGAGTGAGCGAGCCGATGATGCATGCAGGCGGCCGCGGCGATGCTGGCCCCGCCGATATCCAGACCGGCATCCGGGTTTTCTACACGGCCTGCAGCGCGATGGGTGTGCTTGTCGCCATCCTGTGGGTCGGTCAGCGGATCATCTAGTCGCAGCAGTCCGGCTGGCGATGCAAAGACGTGCTGCGGGCAGGCGAGGGGATGCGCGTCTCAGTCGATGCCGGCCGAATCGCGCAGGCGATCGAGTTTCGGCACGATCACATGGCGATTGTTCTCGATAACGATGATCCCGTCCTTGCGAAGCTTGGTCATCTGGCGGCTCACCGTCTCGATGGTCAGGCCGAGGAAATCAGCGATGTCGGCACGCGACAGCGGCAAGTCGAAGGTCTGGGTGCCCTCGCTTTCCGGATCGATGTGAGTCGCGATCAAGTAGAGGAAGCTCGCCACCTTTTCCTGAGCCGTCTTGCGGCCCAGCGTCAGCATCCAGTCGCGGGCCTCATCCAGCTCCTTCAGCGACTGGGCATGCAGCTTGCGCTCCATGTCCGGGACTTCGCCGACCATCCGGTCGACGATGTTGCGCGGGAAGGTGCAGATTTCGGTGTCTGTCGCGGCCTCGGCGGTGATCGTGCTTTCCCCGAGGAAAGGCCGTCCGAGGAAGTCGGGGGCAAATTGCAGGCCGACGATCTGCTGGCGGCCGTCGGCCATCATCTTCGACAGCTTGATGACGCCCTTCAGAATGTTGCTGTAGCTGCCGACCTGTTCACCTTGGCCAATGACTTCATTGCCCGAGTCGATCCGTCGGCGCATGGAGTGGCGGTTCAGTTCGGTCAGCTGGGATGCGGTCAAGACCGAACACAAACCACCGTGACGCGCTTCGCAGGAACGGCAAACGGCCGGAGCCTCGCATTCCGGGAAGTGTTTTCTGTAGGTGTCCATGGTCGTGCCATCCCGTGTGACCGGCTCACGGCAAACTGCGTGGGGTCCGGTCGGTGGCCCTTTTCGGGCCGCTGAGTTTCGATAAACTCTACGTGAGAAATGTATCAGCAAATTGATCGAAGTCAAAGGCCGGCTCTGCGGACGGCGCTATCTTTGGTCGTAGCTCGACACGTCTCAAGGCAGCGCAAAATCATGGAAAATTCTCTTCTCGCCAAATACTCCGGCGCTGTCCCCCGTTATACCAGTTACCCGACGGCGCCACATTTCAACGAGGCGGTCGACTGCGGCGAATATGCGCAGTGGCTGCAGGCCATCACGGGACGGGAGCGTATCTCTCTCTACATCCACGTGCCCTATTGTGACCGGCTTTGCTGGTTCTGTGCCTGCCACACCAAGCATACCCTCAAGTACGAGCCCATCTCCATCTACCTGGAATCGTTGAAAAAAGAGATCGCGGCGGTCGGCACTCTGGTGAGCCGTGACGCGGCCGTGACGGCCGTGCATTTCGGTGGCGGTTCTCCGACGATGCTCCGGCCGGACGACATGCTCGCGCTCATGGCGGCGTTGAAAGCCGCTTTCCGATTTTCAGATGATGTCGAGATCAGCGTCGAGATGGACCCGAACGATCTCGACGAGCCCCGTTATGATGCGCTGGCCGCCATCGGCATGACACGCGCCAGCCTCGGCGTTCAGGACTTCCACCCTGAGGTGCAGAAGGCGATCAACCGCATCCAGACCTTCGAACACACGAAATCCGTGGTCGACGCCGTGCGGGCGCGTGGTGTCCACTCGGTCAATTGCGACATCCTCTATGGTCTGCCGCACCAGACCGAGGCGACGCTCACCGAAACGGTAAAGGACATCCTGTCGCTGGCGCCCGATCGGATCGCACTGTTCGGCTATGCCCATGTGCCATGGATGAAGAAGCACCAGACGATGATCAAGGAAGAGGTGCTGCCGGGGCTTGAGGAGCGCTACGCCCAGATGAGCCTTGCGGCCTCCATGCTGCTTGCGGCCGGTTACGAGCCTGTAGGCATCGACCATTTCGCACTGCCTTCCGACCGGATGGCGATCGCTGCCAGGCAAGGGCGCCTGCGTCGGAATTTTCAAGGGTATACCGATGACGCGGCAGAAGCCTTGATCGGGCTTGGTGCCTCCTCGATCGGGCAACTGCCACAAGGCTATGTCCAGAACATGCCGGCGACCGGCGAATATCAGCGCATGACCGATGCCGGGGGACTTGCCGCAGTTCGCGGCATCGAGGTCTCGGAAGACGACAAGCTGCGTCGGCGGGTGATCGAGGAAATCATGTGCCGCTTCTCGGTTTCGTTCCGGGCGTTGCGCGAGGACTTCGGCGATGCCGTCGATGCAATCGTGTCGGAGGCAAGGAGCTTTGCGCAGTCGAACCAGGACGGCATCTGTCTGATCGAGGACGACCGCTTCGTCATCACCGATGTCGGGCGACCCTTTGCGCGGACCATTGCGGCCGTCTTCGACAGCTATCTGTCGAACGGCAAGGGACGCCACTCGATTGCTGTTTAGGCAACACTCGGACCGCAAATTTCGCTGCTGCACAAATGCACCATTGGCATTTCACGCCGTTTTCCTTATGTGGAACCCAGAATTTGAGACATATGAGGTACTGGCGTGACCGCTACATTCGATAAAGTTGCCGACATCATTGCTGAGACCAGCGAAATCGACCGCGAGACGATTACGCCGGAAAGCCACACGATTGATGACCTCGGCATCGACAGCCTCGACTTCCTCGACATCGTATTCGCGATCGACAAGGAATTCGGCATCAAGATCCCGCTCGAGCAGTGGACGCAGGAAGTCAACGAAGGCAAGGTTTCGACCGAGGAATACTTCGTTCTCAAGAACCTCTGCGCCAAGATCGACGAACTTCGCGCTGCCAAGGGCTGACCCGCTTCCAAAGGAGCGGACATCGTCATGCTGCTTGAATATTTCCAGATGATTGACAAGGTCGAGAGCGTGGATCTCGGCCTTGGTCGTTTGAAGGCCACCTCCGTTGTGCCGATGGAAAGCCCTGTTTTCGAAGGGCATTTCCCCGGCATGCCGCTGGTTCCCGGCGTGCTCTTGATCGAAACCATGGCGCAGGCCTCCGGCATGCTTTTGCTCGCGGTCAAGGACTTCGAGGCCATGCCTTTCCTGATGTCCGTCGATGGCGCCAAGATGCGCACCTTCGTCGAGCCCGGTGCCGTCCTCGATATCGAGGCGGAACTCGAGCATGACGGATCGGGCTTCGCCGTCACCAAGGCGAAGATCACGAGCGCCGGCAAGAAGGTCTGCGACGCGCAGCTGAAGCTGCGCACCATGCCGTTCTCCGAAGTGCCGCTCGCCCCGATCGTGCGCAAACGCGCCGAGGAAGTCGGTCTGATGGCCGCGATGGCGGCCCAGGCTTAAGGCGCATTCGGCCGCAAGCGCGCAATCTCCTATTGACCTTGGGGCCTTATTCGGGAAAACCCGCATTTTACGCTGGCCAGCCTGCC
>JAIXSF010000472.1 GCA_027484835.1 Rhizobiaceae bacterium
GATCATGGCGCCGGTCGGGAAGTCCGGGCCCGGGATGATCTGCATCAGTTCCGGCAGCTCGATCGCCGGATTTTCAATCAGCGCAGTGCAGCCGTCGAGCACTTCGACTAGATTGTGCGGCGGAATGTTGGTCGCCATGCCGACGGCGATACCGCCGGCACCGTTGACCAGAAGGTTCGGGAACTTGGCGGGAACGACAACCGGCTCCGACATGGTGCCGTCGTAGTTGTCACGGAAGTCGACGGTTTCCTTGTCGAGGTCATCGAGCAGCGCGTGCGAGACCTTCTGCAGACGGCATTCCGTGTAACGCTGGGCTGCCGGCGGGTCGCCGTCGACGGAGCCGAAGTTACCCTGGCCGTCGATCAGCGGCATGCGCAGCGACCAAGGCTGCGCCATGCGGGCCAGCGCGTCGTAGATCGCGGAGTCGCCATGCGGGTGGTACTTACCCATGACGTCACCGGTGACGCGGGCGCTTTTCACGTATTTCTTGTTCCAGTCGAGGCCGAGCTCGTTCATGCCGTAGAGGATGCGGCGATGCACCGGCTTCAGGCCGTCGCGCACGTCTGGCAGCGCGCGGCTCACGATGACGCTCATCGCGTAATCGAGATACGACCGCTGCATTTCCTCCATGATGGATATCGGCTGGATGTCGGACGGGAACTTGCCGCCGCCGGGAGTGCTTTGCTCAGTCAAATCAGGTCACGATCTCTGTTCGGAATCACTGCGAAATTTATAGCGGAACGCGCGCGCGAGCGCCAATTTCGAGCCCGGTTATAAACAGGCTTTTGCGGCCGCGGAAAGGCATTTTTCTCAATATCTTGGGCCTGAGCCTTGCAAGGCCACCAGCGGTTCGGCTTTATGGACCTCCGCACCGGAGAAAGACACGTCATGGCCATAACCGAAACGATGATCAGCGCCTTCACGACCCTGCTGGTCACCGTCGACCCACCGGGCCTTGCGCCGCTGTTCCTCGGTCTGACCCAGGGCATGACGCGGGCGCAGCGCCAGCAGGTGGCGATCCGTGGATCGGTGATGGGTTTTGCCATCCTCACGGTCTTTGCGCTGTTCGGCGCGACCATTCTTGGCGCTCTGGGCATTTCCATGGGCGCGTTCCGCATCGCCGGTGGCCTGATGCTGTTTGCGATTGCCTTCGAGATGATCTTCGAGAAGCGCAATGAGCGTAAGGAAAAAACGACGGACGACGCGATCACCAAAGATCACATCCACAACCTCGCCGTTTTCCCGCTCGCGATCCCGCTGATTGCCGGGCCCGGTGCGATTTCCGCGACCGTGCTGATCTCGGGCACGATGGACGGATGGCTCGGAAAGCTGCAGCTGGTCCTCGTCATCGGCGTGGTGCTCGGCCTGGTCTTCGTCTCGCTGTATCTGGCCGAGCGGCTGAACCGTTTCCTCGGCGTCACCGGCCGGGCGTTGCTAACACGCCTGCTCGGCGTGCTTCTTGCGGCACTTTCCGTTCAGTTCGTCGTTGACGGGGTGAAATCTGCCTTCATCGGCTAAGGAAACCCGCATGACACAAGATCCAGCCGTCTCGAGCCGCTGGCGCTTCATCCTGAAGCAAATCAGCCGGCGGCTCTGGGTGCGGGCTTCGGCCATCGGTGCGATCGGCGTGCTGGCGGCAGTGCTGGCGGCCGTTGCAGAGCGTTTCGTCCCCTTCGAGATCCCGGGATCGATCAAGGCCGATTCCGTCGATACGATCCTCAACATCATCGCATCCAGCATGTTGGCCGTGACAACCTTTTCGCTGAGTGCCATGACCTCGGCCTATGGTTCTGCGACCAGCAATGTCACACCGCGCGCAACGAAGCTGCTGATCGAAGACACCGTTACACAGAACGTGCTTTCGACCTTCGTGGGCTCCTTTCTCTACGGGATCGTCGGCATCGTGGTGCTGCAGACCGGCGCCTATGGCGACCGGGGCCGCGTCATCCTCTTCGTGGTCACGATCGGAGTGATCGCGCTCATCGTCTTCCAATTGCTGCGCTGGATCGATCACCTGACCACGCTCGGGCGTGTTGGGGAGACGACAAGCCGGGTCGAAGATGCGGCAGCACGGGCAATCGAGGCGCGGCGGCAGAACCCTTATCTGGGCGGCAGCCCCCTGCAGGACAGGAGAGGCGCAGATGCTGATGGCATGACGCCGGTGAAGGTCGGCGCTATCGGCTATGTCCAGCACATCGACATGCAGGCACTCTCAACGCTTGCCGAGCGGATCGACGGTGAAATCCACCTGCGCATCAATCCCGGCGCTTTTGTCTATCACGACAGCGCTGTCGCCTATGTCTCGGCAGGCGGGACCGCAGCTGAGGATGACATCACGCCGGAAGAAGCAGTGCGACGTGCCGTGACTATCGGTACTGAGCGTGACTTCGATCAGGATCCGCGTTTCGGACTGGTCGTCCTCAGTGAGACTGCGCAACGCGCGCTGTCTCCGGCCGTCAATGATCCGGGCACGGCCATCGACGTGATCGGGCGGGCAACACGGCTGCTCTGCAAATGGGCCGAACCGAGCGAAAACCGGGAACCGCAGTTTCCCCGTGTCTTCGTTCCGGCACTGACAGCCGACGACCTCTTCGAGGACGCCTTCATGACCATCGCGCGCGATGGCGCAGCGCAGGTCGAGGTTCAGCTTCGGCTGCAGAAAAGCCTCGCGGCGCTGGCCCGCCTCGGAGGATCCGATTTTCGGGCCGCGGCTCGGCGTCAGGCGGCGCTTGCGCTGTCACGAGCCGAGAAGGCTCTGCCGATCGAGGCCGATCTCAAACGATTGCGCGACGACCTGAGCGACTAACGGGCGTATCCCCCCCCGAAACGGCGAACGCCCCGCATGAGCAGGGCGTCCGGACAATCCGGGTGTGATTTTTTCGGCAGGACGCGCCGGCTCAGAACGGGATGTCGTCGTCGAGATCGCGGGAGAAGCCGCCCGAGGGAGCGCTGCCGCCACGGCTTGCGCCGCCGGAGGAGCCGCCACGCGACGGGGCCGGCGCGCCGTCGCCGCCGTCATAACCACCACCGCTGCCACCGTAATCGGCGCCGCCGAAGTCGTTGCCGCCACGCGCGCCACCAGCGCCGTCACCACGACCGCCAAGCATGGTCAGGTTGCCGTTGAAGCCCTGCAGCACGACTTCCGTCGAGTAGCGGTCGGCGCCGCTCTGATCCTGCCACTTTCGGGTCTGCAGCTGGCCCTCGACATAAACGGTCGAGCCCTTCTTCAAATACTGTTCGGCGACCTTGCAGAGGCCTTCGTTGAAGATCACGACCGAGTGCCATTCGGTCTTTTCCTTGCGCTCGCCGCTGTTCTTGTCGCGCCAGGTTTCCGAGGTCGCAATGCGCAGGTTGGCGATCGGCCGGCCGTCCTGGGTCCGGCGAATTTCGGGATCGGCACCGAGATTGCCGATCAGAATGACCTTGTTGACGCTACCAGCCATGACACTCACCTTACTGCCGCGCCGCCGCGGCGTTCAAAATCCAATCAAATGCCACCTTATCCCATCCGCTCCGGCGAGTGGGAAACGAGGCGGCGCAATCCACAGCGAAAATGTTCTTTATTTGTTCTAGTATTTCTCTATGATGCTGTCAACAGAATCGAATTTCCACATCGGTCGCCTCTTGTGCCTCGACTCGGAGGGTCCGTTGCCTACATAAGGACAGTTCTCCCAAGGACAGTCCCCTTCCCTTTGCCGATCAGAGCCTGACATGAGCGAACTCAAGACCATTTCCATCCGTGGCGCGCGCGAGCACAATCTGAAGGGCATCGACCTCGATTTGCCGCGCAACAGCCTGATCGTGATGACGGGGCTTTCCGGATCCGGCAAGTCGTCGCTTGCCTTCGACACGATCTACGCCGAAGGCCAGCGGCGTTACGTCGAGAGCCTGTCGGCCTATGCCCGGCAGTTCCTGGAAATGATGCAGAAGCCCGACGTCGACCAGATCGAGGGTCTGTCGCCGGCGATCTCGATCGAGCAGAAGACGACCTCGCGCAACCCGCGCTCGACGGTCGGCACGGTCACCGAAATCTACGACTACATGCGTCTTCTGTTTGCGCGTGTCGGCGTGCCCTATTCGCCAGCGACGGGCCTGCCGATCGAAAGCCAGACGGTCAGCCAGATGGTCGACCGGATCCTCGCTTACGAGGAAGGAACGCGCCTTTACATCCTCGCGCCGATGATCCGGGGCCGCAAGGGCGAGTACAAAAAGGAACTCGAAGAACAAAAGAAAAAGGGCTTCC
>JAIXSF010000209.1 GCA_027484835.1 Rhizobiaceae bacterium
ACGTCCCAGTCGCCCGGGCGCGACTGCTCGACGATCGAGAGACCGGCGCCGGTTCCCTCATATTCCTTGAGATTGACCTTGACGTTGTTCGCCTTTTCGAAGGGCTCGATCAGCGCCGGATCGGTGTGGTCGCACCAGACGAGGGCATTCAGCTCCTCCTGGGCATGGGCTCCGCCGGACAAAGCAGAGATGGCAACGGTCGCAAGAAGCAGGCGGCGGGAGAGCCCGCCCAGTACGGTCTTTTCCATTAGTTCACCCTCTTGTCGAAGGCCCAAGGCGGACCCTCGCGTTAATCGAAATAGCGCTCGTTTCGGCGCCTTGAGAAAAAGATTGAATGAATTCATTTTTTAAGTCAATCTCAATTTTGAGGAGATTCAGACGGAGTTTGCCATGACCGGATTGCGCGCCCGACAGAAGGCCGACAGGAACCGTCGCATCCTGGAATCGGCCACAACTCTGTTCCGGGAACAGGGCTATGACAGTGCCCGTATCGAAGACATCGCCCAGATGGCAGAAGTCTCGGTCGGCACGCTCTACAACTACTATCAGAACAAGGGAGACATTCTGGTTGCGACCGTTTCAATGGAAGTGACCGAGGTTCTCGAAGCCGGCGAACTGATCGTCGCCAACCCGCCGCTCAGCGTAAGCGAGGCACTCGGCGGCCTGATCAACCAGTATTATGATCACTCGCTCGTCTATCTCAGCAAGGAGATGTGGCGCACCGCCATGGCGTCTTCGATCCATCAACCGGAGACGCCGCTGTCAAAGCGCTACACCGAGCTCGACGCCCGCCTCTGTGCGCAGGTCGTGCAGCTCGTCGAGACGCTGCAGCGCCGTGGCGTGATCATCGCCGGTGTCGACGCGCGTGCACTGGGCGAGGTTTTCTTCAACAACCTCAACATGATGTTCATCGAGTTCTGCAAGAACGAAAGCATGTCGCTGGAAGAGCTCAAGTCCCGTGTGGCCGATCAGAACCGCCCGGTCGCCGAATTGATCAGCAGCGTGAAACGCGTCTGATCGCCCCGAAATCCTGAAGAAATCACAGACATGACAGATCATACGAGCGCAGTGCTTGCAGCAGCCGATGCCCTGGTAGCAGCCTTCGGCCGTCACGACTCCAAGGCCTATTTTAATGCCTTCGCGCCGTCGGCGACCTTTATCTTCTACAATCTTGATCGGACCTTGGCCGATCGGGCCGCCTACGAGGCGGAATGGGCGTTGTGGGAAAGCCGCGACGGCTTTCGCGTAAAGTCTTGCCGCTCGACGGACCGCACTGTGCAGGTCGTCGGCGAAACGGCAATCTTCACGCACGCGGTCGAAACCGAGCTGACAACCGCCGGCGAGAACCTCATGAACCGCGAGCGCGAAACCATCGTGTTTGCCCGGGAGCCTGATGGCCGCTGGCTGGCGATACACGAGCATCTGTCCGCACTCCCCACCTGACGCCGCGCTTTCGATTAGGAACTCGTGCGGGTGAGCGCCATCGAACGGATCGACCACTCGATGCGGGCCAGGGTGCATTCCCTGCCGCACCCAGCGGCAGCCCGGACTGATCCCTGGGCCGGCGCGCCGTTTAGGCAGGCCGAGTTTGCCCTGGCTTAAGCGAAGATCGGGGGGATCTCGATGAGCGTTTGGGTGTCGCCGCCCGACTTCTCGACGATGTTGAATGCGGCGGTCAGCATGCCAGGGACATCCTGACGGGCCATTTCGATGTCGTGTCCGAGCAGGGCAACGAAGGGATCCCAGTCGAAGCAGCCGATGATCGGTGGGTTTCCTTCAAAATGCGGGGACGTCTTGATCCAGCGCATCACCCCTTCCAGCGAGATTGTCGAATTGACGAACATGCCGCGCGGCACGCTGCCTTCTTTTGCCGCCATTGCGCTCAGCGCCTGTGCCGCCTTTTCCGGCGCGTAGCCGCAGGCAAGGATGTGGTGCTCCTCGATCGGTACGCCGAGATCCTGGTGCGCCGTGCGGAATCCGCGGATACGCTCTGCCGTATTGTGGTCGGAGCCACGGCCGCCGATGAACAGCAGTGATGCTTTCTCTCCGGTCTTGCGCTCGACATTGGAGAGCGTTCGCCGCGTCAGTTCGCGGGCGCCCGCGAAGTTGTCGGAGATGATCGAGGTCGCTTTGGTACCGGGCAGGTCGAGGTTGAGGCTTCGCGTGCCGGCGGCAAGGCATATGTCGGTGATCCGGTCCGGATCCGTCGCACCCGTCGAGATCAGCCATTCGACTTGATAGGACAGCATGGTCCGTGCCGCTTCAACCTCCAGATCGGGATCACGCAGCGTGCAGGTTATGATCGGAAAGAGCCCCCGTTCGCGCGCCATGATTTCGAAAGTCTCGACAATCGAGCCGAAGTAGCGGTTGTCGTATTTGGGCACGATCATGCCGATGATGCGGGACTTTTCCCGGCGCAGCAGGCTCGCCTGCATGTTGATCGCATAGCCCTGTTCCTCAGCGATCCGCGTGATCTTCTCTGCCAGCTGGCTGCTGATCCGGCGCTTCTTCCAGTTGCCGTTCAGCACCGCACTGACGGCACTCGCCGAGGTGCCGGCAAGTTCTGCCAGATCGTAGATCGTCGTCTTCTTCTGCGGTCGCTGCTGATTCACGAGTTCCTCCTGCCAAACCCAACTTGACATCAAACGCGGGAAGTGGCAATTCTTGCTTCATCGATTGAGCAACGGTGCTCAATCGATGATACAGGTTGGCTGTGGAGGGTCGACCGGGAGGCATTCTGCCAGTGCACATATCTTGCGGCGCCGATATGCTCGGCGACGAACGATCAGCTGCGTCCTCATGTCAGGCGACGCGGAATGGCTTTGGCGAATGAAGGTCCGGACCGGTCTCTCGACGCGGGCTGTTCCCATTCAAGGAGGAGAATGAGACATGAAAATTCGTTCCATGCTGCTGGCGACCGTCGGTTTTGCCGCAATGCTTTCCGGTTCTGCTCTCGCGCAGGAAGGGGCGACCGTCGCCTTCCTGATGCCCGACCAGGCATCGACGCGCTATGAAGAGCACGACTATCCGGGCTTCAAGGCCGAGATGGCAAAGCTCTGCCCGACCTGCACAGTCATCTACCAGAACGCCAATGCGGACGTCGCGCTTCAGCAGCAGCAGTTCAACTCGGTGATCGCACAGGGCGCCAAGGTCGTCGTTCTCGACCCGGTTGATTCCGCTGCGGCCGCTGCGCTCGTCGAGATTGCCCAGTCCCAGGACGTCAAGGTTATCGCCTACGATCGCCCGATACCGGACAAGGCTGCCGATTACTACGTCTCCTTCGATAACGAAGGTATCGGCCATGCCATCGCCAAGTCGCTTGTCGACCACCTAAAGGCCAGCGGTGTTGCGGAAGGCTCGGGCGTCCTGCAGATTAACGGTTCGCCGACCGATGCGGCTGCCGGCCTCATCCGTGACGGTATCCATCGCGGCCTGAAGGACTCCGGCTACAAGACACTGGCCGAATTCGACACGCCGGAATGGGCACCGCCGAAGGCACAGGAATGGGCCGCCGGCCAGATCACCCGCTTCGGCGCCGAGATCAAGGGCGTGGTTGCTGCCAACGACGGCACTGGTGGTGGCGCAATTGCAGCCTTCAAGGCCGCCGGCGTAAACCCGGTTCCCCCGGTCACCGGGAATGACGCGACGATCGCCGCCCTGCAGCTGATCATCTCGGGCGACCAGTACAACACGATCTCCAAGCCTTCGGAAATCGTCGCGGCTGCGGCAGCAAATGTGGCTGTGAAACTTCTGAAGGGCGAAACCGTCGAAGCCAAGACTACCCTTTACAACACACCGTCCGAGCTCTTCGTGCCGGCCGTTGTCACTGCGGAAAACATCAAGGCAGAAATCTTCGACAAGGGCATCCAGAAGCCCGAAGAAGTCTGCACCGGTGAATATGCAGAGGGTTGCAAGAAGCTCGGCATCATCCAGTAATATCGATCTCCCAAGGCGCTCGGTCGGGGCTTGCTCCGGCCGGGCGTACCTCATTCGCAAAGAAGAGCCCCGTCATGCAACGAAATGACATCGGTCTGCCGCCCAAGGGCACGACCATCCTGAAGCTGAGCAATGTCTCGAAGAATTTCGGTGCGGTTTCCGCGCTGAGCGACATCGAGCTTGAAGTGAAGGCGGGCGAGGTCGTCGCTCTCGTCGGTGACAATGGCGCCGGCAAGTCGACCCTGATTAAGGTTCTGGCCGGTGTCCACCAGCCGAGCTCAGGCCGGATCGAGTTCCTGGGACAGGAAGTTTCGCTCGATAGCCCGAGCCGCGCGCTCGAACTCGGCATTGCGACGGTCTTCCAGGATCTGGCGCTCTGCGAAAATCTCGACGTCGTTGCCAATCTCTTTCTTGGACACGAGCTCTCGCCCTGGAACCTCGATGAGGTGGCGATGGAAGTGCGTGCCTGGACGTTGCTGCGCGAGCTTGCCGCCCGCATTCCCTCGGTCCGTGAGCCGATTGCCTCGCTGTCGGGTGGCCAGCGCCAGACGGTGGCGATTGCCCGCTCGCTTCTCTTGGACCCCAAGATCATCATGCTCGACGAGCCGACGGCAGCACTCGGCGTTGCCCAGACGGCCGAAGTTCTGAACCTGATCGAACGCGTCCGTGAACGCGGCCTCGGGGTCATCATCATCAGCCACAACATGGAAGACGTCCGTGCCGTTGCCGACCGCGTGGTCGTCCTGCGTCTTGGCAAAAACAACGGCGTCTTCTCGCCTGACGCCTCGAACCACGAACTCGTGGCCGCCATTACCGGCGCCACGGAAAACTCTGTCTCGCGCCGCGCTGGCCGAAAGGCCGTCGAACAGGCCGAAATCGGCGGGAGCCCTGCATGAGCACTCAGATGTCGAATGAAAACAAGCCTGCGCCTCTTGCTCTCGATCGCAGCGATGAGCGCGTCCGCCACGCCGACGGCATCGGCGGCATGGTCCGCGCCTTCGTCAGTCGGGTTCGTTCCGGCGACCTCGGAATGTTGCCGGTCGCGATCGGTCTGATCGTCATCTCGACGGTCTTCAGCATTCTCAATCCGATCTTCCTCGCGCCGAACAACCTTGTGAACCTGCTGTTCGACTGTGCGACAGTCGGCATCATCTCGCTCGGCATCGTCTGTGTGCTCATCCTCGGCGAGATCGATCTCTCGGTCGGCTCGATGAGCGGTCTGGCCTCGGCGATCATCGGCGTGCTCTGGGTGAATTCCGGGATTTCCTTGCCGCTCGCCATTGGTGCGGCACTGGTGACGGGAGCGGGCGTCGGTGCGCTCTACGCGATGATGTACAATCGCCTGGGCATGCCGAGCTTCGTTGCAACGCTTGCCGGCTTACTCGCACTGCTCGGCTTGCAGCTCTACATCCTTGGGCCCACGGGCAGCATCAACCTGCCATACGCCTCGCCGCTCGTCCGCTTCGGCCAGATCCTCGTCATGCCTGACTGGCTGTCCTACCTGCTGGCACTTGTGCCAGGCGCCGTCCTCATCGTCGCCGGTATGGTCATCCGTGCGCGTCGACAGGCGGTCAATCTCTCCTCGCAGCCGATCAGCAGCCTCATCGTCAAGGCCGTCGTCCTGACGGTCGTCCTCGAAGCTGCCGTCTATTACCTGAACCTCGGGCGCGGCGTGCCGTGGATGTTCGGCCTGTTCGTGGCTCTGGTCGTGATCCTCAACTATGCGCTGACCAAGACCAAGTGGGGCCGCTCGATGTTTGCCGTCGGGGGCAACCGCGAAGCTGCACGTCGCTCGGGTATCAATGTCCGCCGCATCTACATGAGCGCCTTCATGCTGTGCTCCACGCTGGCGGCGCTCGGCGGCACCTTGTCCGCATCGCGACTTGCCTCGTCTAGCCAGCAGGCCGGCACGGGTGATGTCAACCTCAATGCCATTGCGGCAGCCGTCATCGGCGGGACCAGCCTGTTCGGCGGCCGCGGCAGCGCCTATTCCGCGTTGCTCGGCATCATTGTCATCCAGGCGATCTCGAATGGATTGACGCTGCTCAACCTCAGCTCGTCGCTGCGCTACATGATCACCGGAGCGGTTCTTGCAATCGCCGTCATCGTCGACTCGCTTGCCCGTCGTTCGCGCGTCAGCCATGGCCGCGCCTGATCCAAAGACTGGAGACTTGATATGACTGAACTGATGAAGGGCAAGGTTGCCGCGATTACAGGAGCGGCCTCGGGCATCGGCCTCGAATGCGCCCGCACGCTGATCGCCGAAGGTGCCACGGTCGTCCTGATCGATCGCGCAAAGGACAAGCTTGAGGTGCTCTGCCAGGAACTCGGCGAACGCGCCAAGCCCCTGGTCGTCGACCTCTTCGATGGGCCGGCCGTCTCCGGCATGCTGCCGCGCATTCTCGAACTGGCAGGCGGTCTGGACATCTTCCACGCCAATGCCGGTGCTTACATCGGCGGTCCAGTCGCGGAAGGCGATCCGGATGCCTGGGACCGCATGCTGAACCTCAACATCAACGCTGCCTTCCGCTCCGTGCATGCGGTCCTGCCACATATGATCGCGCAGAAGTCGGGTGACATCCTGTTCACCAGTTCGATCGCCGGCGTCGTTCCGGTCATCTGGGAGCCGATCTACACGGCTTCGAAATTCGCGGTTCAGGCCTTTGTCCATTCGACCCGCCGCCAGGTGGCGCCCCATGGCGTGCGCGTCGGCGCCGTCCTGCCGGGTCCTGTCGTCACCGCACTCCTCGATGACTGGCCGAAAGCCAAGATGGAGGAAGCGCTTGCCAATGGCAGCCTGATGCAGCCGAAGGAGGTGGCGGATGCCGTGCTCTTCATGCTGTCCCGGCCGCGCAATGTGACCATCCGCGACCTGGTGATCCTGCCCAACAGCGTCGATCTCTGACGCCTGCTTGATCCCAGCAGCCTGCCCTTGAAATGCCGAAAGCAGACGAGAAGACCATGACCTCAGCACAGAACTCGACCGAGGGAGCCACCCGTTACGTCATCGGCGTCGATGTCGGAACGGGCAGTGCGCGTGCTGGTCTCTTCGATCTCGAGGGGCGCATGCTGTCGGTCGCCAAGCGCGATATCACGCTCTACCGCGAGGCAGGCTCGATCGTCGAGCAGTCGAGCAGCGAGATCTGGAGCGCGGTCTGCGCGATCATCCGTGAAGCAGTGCAGACAGCCGGCGTCGATCCGGAACAGGTGGTCGGCCTCGGCTTCGATGCGACCTGCTCGCTTGTTGTGCTGGGCTTTGGCGGCAAGCCGCTCGCCGTCGGTCCCTCGGAAGTGGCCGAGCGCGATATCATCGTCTGGATGGATCACCGTGCCGTGGCTCAGGCCGAGCGCATCAACGCCATGGGCCATGATGTTCTGCGCTATGTCGGCGGCCGCATCTCGCCCGAGATGGAGACGCCGAAGATCCTCTGGCTGAAGGAAAACCGTCCGGCGACCTTCGCCGCCGCCTGGCAGTTCTTCGACCTCGCCGATTTCCTGACCTGGAAATCGACAGGCGATCTCTCGCGCTCGACCTGCACCGTAACCTGCAAATGGACCTATCTCGCCCATGAGGCGCGTTGGGATCAAAGCTATTTCGAGCAGATCGGCCTTTCGGAACTGGCGAAAGAAGGCTTTGCCCGCATCGGCACCGACATTGTCGAACCCGGCACCCGACTGGGGCAGGGGCTGACGAAAGAGGCCGCCGAAGCCATGGGGCTGAAGCCGGGGACGGCTGTCGCAGCGGGGATGATCGACGCCCATGCGGGTGGGATCGGCACCGTCGGTATCGGTGGCAAACCCGCCGAGAACCTGGCCTATGTCTTCGGCACCTCGTCCTGCACCATGACCTCGACGGCCGAGCCCGTTTTCGTGCCCGGCGTCTGGGGGCCCTATTACTCGGCCATGGTTCCCGGCATGTGGCTGAATGAAGGTGGACAGAGTGCAGCCGGCGCGGCGATCGATCAGCTCTTGTCCTTTCATCCGGCCGCTGCCGAAGCAACGGCCAGAGCGCGTGCCGAAGGCAAGTCACTGCCGGCCTTCATGGCAGAACAGGCAGCATTGAAGGTCTCGAATTCGTCCCAGGCCGTCGAGCTTGCAGAAGGCCTGCATGTCGTGCCGGAATTTCTCGGCAATCGAGCGCCCTTTGCAGACCCGCATGCGCGAGCGGTGATCGCCGGCCTCGGCATGGAGCGTGATCTCGACAACCTGATCGCGCTCTACGTCGCCGGCCTGTGTGGTATCGGCTACGGCTTGCGGCAGATCATCGAGACACAGGCAAAGGCGGGTGCTTCCGTCGAGCGGGTGGTGATCAGCGGTGGTGCGGGTGCAAGCGCTCTGGTGCGCCAGATCCTCGCCGATGCTTGCGGCAAGCCGGTCGTGGCCCCGGCTGCCGAAGAGCCGGTCCTTCTCGGTTCGGCGATCCTTGGTAGCGTCGCTGCCTCCGTGTTTGCCGACGTTCGCGATGCGATGAAACGGTTCTCGGTCGTTGCTTCTATCTACCAGCCGGCAGAGGAGAGCATCGCTAACATACATGAGCGACGTTACGGCGCATTCCTGAGACTTCAGAGCGCGACTGCAGAGATGCGGTCGTTCTGACCTCCTGCAAGATAGATTCGGTCGAGCAGAACTGGTTACGGCCACTCCGATGAAATCGTGACCATTACTTTCCCGCTACGCCATTTTCAACGACGTTGATGTCATCCCAGTTTGGCGGGATTACACAAGTCTCCGTGCAATCAGGCCCCCGCAACCAAAAAATCCTCGACAATAAAACCGCCTCGGTATCATTGAGCCGTTTTGCGTTTTGAGGATGAGTTCGGTGTCTGCAGCTAGCAGCATAGTAGTCTTGGTTTTTTAATAGATTGAGTTCGATCGCTCAGAGATTCAATGCTAGCCGTCACGGGCGGATATTCGGGTTTAGGGTCGGTCAGCATGGAGATCGGGAGCAGTGATTTGGACCATGCATTGGCCAAATGTTCAACATCCTGCAATATCGTCAACGACCGCGATATTGCCCCGTATGCAGCCTGGTGGCCGAACAGGCAGATAGCATGGCAATCACCGGCGTTCGCTCTTTTCAGCCGGCCCAAAGCTTATTTGCTGAACGGTTTGAGTTCGCGTTGTCCCAACTATCGAGCTCGCTTCCCGCAACTTGCGCTGTGTACGTTGCGATCGAGTTTTTGACCTGTGTCTTTACCGATAGGGCAAGTGCTCTTCAGGCGGATTGACGTTCCACCAGCCGGCACTCGACCTTCAACTGGTCATGCGAACTTGTCAGGCCGCCGGCCATATCGGCGATCAGTTCGACGGCCATCGAGCCCATTTCGAACATCGGCAGATGGAAGGTCGTGAGCGGCGGCATGGTAAACTGGGCGATGTCTCGGTTGTCGAAGCCGACGACGGAGATGTCCCGCGGGACGGATTTGCCGAGTTCCTTTAAGGCTTCTATGCAGCCGAGCGCCATGAGGTCGTTGGCGCAGAAAATGCCGTCCGGCGGGTCCTTGAGCTTCATCAGCGCATGGGTCTTCTCGTATCCCGACGAAGGCTCCCAGTTGCCGTAATGCACCAGGTCTGGGTCGTAAGCGAGGTCGTTGCTGGCGAGTGCCTGCTTGTAGCCGCGTAGGCGGTCGCGCGGGTTGTCGAGACCTTCCTGGCCGTTAATCAGGGCGATGCGCTTGCGGCCGGCGGCAATCAGCCGCTCGGTTGCGGCCCGTCCACCGGCGACGTCTCCGGGCAGGATCGAGGGTAGACGGCGTTCCTGATCGTAGCAATTGACCAGAACGGATGGCACTTTCAAAAGCGGTTCTGGCGGATCGATCTTGCGGGTGAGAATGGTGCCGAAGATGTATCCGACCAGGGTCTGGCCGTCACAGATCGAGAAGATGCCGCCATCGGGATCCTCGCCTTTGCGGAAGACGCCGAGTGTGACGATGATGCCGAGCTCCAGCGCCTTTTCGCGGGCGCCTTCAAAGGCCATCGACATCCAGGGATCGGTGGTCAGTTCGTCGACGGCAAACACGATCACCTTGTTGGCGGGTACGTTCCCGGCCGAGCCGTTTGCCGACGACTTGTTTGCGAGACGATAGCCCAATTGTTCGGCCGCATCGAACACCCGTTTGCGGGTGGCTTCGCTGAATCGGGCGCCGGAACTGCCATTGAGAATGAGGGAAACGGTCGCCTGCGATACGCGCGCCAGCGCGGCCACGTCCATCATTGTCGGTTTCAAGGCATTCTCCATGGCGAATACCGTGGTTTCCGGGGCAGTTACCCGTGTCAGGACCGAAAGTGCCGGACGCGGTCGAAGGCTACGGCGACCACAATGAAGGTACCTATGAACATTCCTTGCCAGAATGTCGAGATGCCGAGCAGGATCAGGGAGTTGCGAATGACTTCTATCAACAGCGCTCCGACGACAGCGCCGAGTGCATTGCCTTCTCCGCCGGCGAGATTGGCGCCGCCGATGACGGCTGCGGCAATCACCGTCAGTTCCATAGCCTGTCCGAGATTGGTGGTGACGCTGCCCAGCCAGCCGGCCATCAGGATGCCGGCAAGCCCGGCAGTCAGGGCCGACACGACGTAGATGCTGACCTTCATGCGCCGGACGGGGATGCCGGTCAGGACGGCTGCGTTTTCGTTGCTGCCGATGGCGAACAGATGCTGTCCCCACCGCGTCCACTTGAAGACCAGCGACATGACGAGCGTGAGGGCGGCGAGCACGTAGAGCGGATGGGGCACACCCAGCGTTGAGCCGCCGCCGACCCAGATCAAGAGGTCGTGGTCGGGGCCAAAATCGTAGATCATCTTGTTGTCGGACAGCACCATCGCGAGCGACCGCGCCGCTGAAAGCGTTCCCAGCGTGACGACGAATGGCGGCATGCCAGCATAGGCGACGAGCACGCCGTTCAAGATGCCGACAAGCACGGCCGCAAAAAGGGCGAGGGGGGCTGCCAGAAGAAAGGGGGTGCCAGCCTCCATGGTGACGCTGATCACCATGGCGCTCAAGACGACGATGGAGCCGACCGAGAGGTCGATGCCACCCGACGCGATGACGGCGGTCATGCCGATCGCGATGATGCCGACGAAGGCGAAGTTGCGCGCCACATTGAAGAGATTGCGCTCCGTGGCGAAGGTATCCGTCAAGATGCTCAGAGCCAGGCAGGCCAAGAGGGCCGCCAGAAAGACCCAGAACAATTGCTGGCTTGAGGCCCGGGAGAGCCAGCTTTTGTGTTCGCTGCGGGCAATGACGTCTTCCAGAGTGGTCATGGCGATCTCCTCTCAGGCCGCTTCTATGGCGCCGGTGATCAGTCCCGTCACTTCTTCCGGCGACGAGCGATCGGCGCGTTTGCTGCAGACGAGTTCGCCGCGTCGGAGCACTGCAATGCGGTCGGAGACGCCGAAGACATCCGGCATGCGGTGGCTGATCAGGATGACGCTGATGCCCTGATCGCGCAGCCTTCGGATGACATCGAGGACTTCGGCCACCTGGCGGACAGAGATCGCCGCGGTCGGCTCGTCCATCATGACGATCTTTGGCTGGGACAGGAGCGTGCGTGCAATAGCGACGGCCTGCCGCTGGCCGCCCGACATGCGACGCACAAGGTCACGTGGTCTCGTTTCCGATTTGAGTTGTCGAAACAGCCCGGCTGCGACCCGGTTCATGCTGGCATAGTCGATGTAGCGCAGAGGTCCCAGACTGCGCATCGTCTCGCGTCCCAGGAAGACGTTGGATGCTGCCGAAAGATTGTCGCACAGCGCAAGGTCCTGATAGACGACCTCTATGCCGTGCCTTTGTGCATCGCGGGGGTTGTGGAAGCTCGCGGGCTGGTCGTCGATGTGGATCTCTCCGGTCGACGGTGGAAAGTTGCCGGCGATGATTTTCACAAGCGTGCTTTTGCCGGCGCCGTTGTCTCCCATCAGTCCCAATACTTCCCCAGGCTCGATGGAAAGACTAACGCGGGACAGGGCCTGTATGGCGCCGTAACTCTTTGAAATCGAATGCAATGAAAGTCGTGACACGCTCCGCCCTCCCTCGGCTGATCTCACGATGGCATTCCCTCGGCACCATAGCGTGCAAGGCGTCTCCGCGCAAACTGATATTAATGATGCTTGACTTAATATTATTACTAAATATTAATTGCTCAACCTGAAAACGAAAAGCAGGAGGGGAGGATGCGGTTGCTCGTGACGGGCGCCACCGGAAAGGTGGGCCAGGCCTTCCTTCCTGCATTTCTCTCGTATGGGCGATTTGCGGATTGGGACGTCGTCGCGCTCTGCAACAACCGGATGCTTGAGCCTGCCGCGCGGCTCTCTGTCGTGAAGGGGTCGGTTGCCGATCCTCACGTCGTTGAGCAAGCGCTGGAGGGCGTGACCCATGTGCTGCATCTGGCGGCGGTCAAGGAGACACCGGATCAGGCCATCGATGTGGCGTTGAAAGGGCTCTACCTGCTGCTCGACGGTTTCTGCCGGTCGGCTTCAAGGCAGCAATTCACGCTGCTCAGTGGTGACTGCGTGGTCGGCCACATCTTCCATGGGTACAGCGCTCCGATCACCGAGAAGGTGCCGAGGCGCGCCTATCGTGGCGTCTACGCCCTAACCAAGGTGCTGGAAGAGACGATGCTGGAGCAGTTCGGCATACAGGAAGGTCTGAACTGGACCACGCTGCGTGCGCCGTGGATCATGGAAAAAGACGATTTTCGCTATGCTTTCGAGCTGGGTAGCGATCAGTTCGGCGGTCCTGCCTGGGCAGATCTGATTGGGGCGGACGAACTCGCAGCCTTGAGACAGGATCGCGCCCTGCCTGCCATGCGGGACGCCCGGGGCGCCTATCTGAAGCGCAGCTTCATTCACGTCGATGATCTGGTGAAAGCGATCCTCGCCGCGCTCGACAATCCGGCCGCTTATCAAGAGCTCTTCAACGTCTCGATGGATCAGCCGGTCGACTACGGCGCGGTGGCGGATCTCCTGGAGGCATCCGGCAATCGGCAGCGGCGCGACATCCCGACACCGTTCCACAGCAACTGGCTCGACAATTCAAAGGCCCGGATGGTGCTTGGCTGGCAGCCGGAGATCGATGTCGAGGGGCTTGTCGAGCGCGCCTGGAGTTACAGGCGTGCGGCGGATGATCCGCGCATCATTTGGTATCCCGGCTGAGCAGGAGGGCTTGGCCGGCGATTTGGAGGAGGAGAAAGGCAATGAAATCAAGATTTTTGGCATTCACTGCAATACCTGTTCTCATGTTGCTGGCCGGCGAAAGCGCAGCTGAAGGCAAGAAGACCTTGGCCATCGTCGTCAAAGGGCTCGACAATCCGTTCTTCGAGCAGATCAATCTCGGCTGCAAGAAGTGGCTCTCGGAAAACCCCGACAGCGAATACGAGTGCCTCTATACGGGGCCGGCGTCTTCGGCCGATGAAGCCGGTGAAGTCCAGATCGTCGACGATCTCTTGACGCGTGGCGTTGCCGCCATCGCCATCTCGCCGTCGAACGCGCCGGCCATGGCAAACCGGGTCCGCGAAATCGCGCCCACCGTGCCCGTCATGACTGTCGATGCCGACTTTCTCGAGAAGGACCACGATCTGCGCAAGACCTATCTCGGGACCGACAACTACCTGATGGGCGTCAAGATGGCGGAAGAGGCCAAGAAGCTCAAGGCCGAGGGCGGTACTGTCTGCCTGCAGCTCGGCAATGTGGCTGCCGCCAACATCAATGCGCGCGCCCAGGGTTTCCGCGACACCATCGCCGGGGCCAAGGATGTGGAGCGTCTGACCGGTCAGAACGGCTGGACGGAAATCGAGGGTTGCCCGGTCTACACCAATGACCAGGCGGACCTTGCGAACCAGCAGATGTCGGACGTCTTCACCGCGCATGCAGATCTCGATGCCTTCATCCTGATCGGTGGGTGGGCGCAGTTCGCGCCGCAGGCCTATACGCAGGTGACCGATCAAGTGATGGACAAGCTGAAGTCCAAGGAGTTGATCATCGTCGCCGGCGATACGCTGCCGCCGCAGACCCAGGCGTTCCGCGAGGGACGCAGCCATGCACAGGTCGGCCAGCGGCCGTTCGAGATGGGTTACAAGGCACCTGACGTGATGATCCAGCTGATCAAGGGCGAAAAGGTCGAAGATCCGCTTTTTACCGGTCTCGACGTCTGCAACATCGAAGACCCAGGCTTCTGCAAGGACAATTGATTGCGAAAGGCGAGCGAGGCACTCGCTCGTCCTTCCCTTACCGCGACAACCGGCGGCGCTCAGGCACCGTGGGACGGATGTCGTCTGTCAACAAGGTGCAGCCCGAGAGGAGAGGGTTGCGGGAGGAAAAGATGAAAAGACTTTCGATCACAGCCGTCGCCGCCATCATCGCCATGGTCGCGACACCCACGATGGCGCAGGACAAACAGGCACTCGCCTTCGTCGTCAATGCCGCTTCCGATTTCTGGAAACTGGCGGAAGCGGGCGTGAAGGCGGCGCAGGCGGAGCTTCCCGAGTTCGAGCTGCAGTTCCGCTATCCCGCACAGGGGACCGCAGCGCTGCAGAACGCCCTGATGGATGATCTGGTCGCGGCAGGCACCGACGCGATCATGATCTCGTCGGCCGATCCGAAGAACTCGGTGGACGCCTTTAACCGCGTTGCCGACCAGGTTCCGCTGTTTACGACCGACAGCGATGCGCCGCAATCCAAGCGCATCGCCTATCTCGGATCGTCCAACACCCAGGCTGGAATCCAAGCGGGTGAAATCGCCGTCAAGGCTCTGCCGAACGGCGGCAAATGCATGGGCTTCGTCGGCTTCCTCGGAGCCGACAATGCGAAGGAGCGCATTGCCGGTTTCAAACAGGCGGTGGACGGCAAGTCGATCGAGCTCGTCGATGTGCGCGGCGATGATGTCGATTTCGCGCGCGCTCGTTCCAATGTCGATGACGTGCTTGCCGCCAATCCCGACATCAACTGCATGGTCGGCTTCTATTCGTACAATCCGCCGAAGATCTACGAGGCCCTGCAGGCGGCCGGCAAGCTGGGCGCCATCACCGTGATTGCCTTCGATGAAGACCCGATCACGCTCGGGGCCGTGCGCGAGGGTACGTTTGCGGGCACCGTGGTCCAGGATCCCTATCAGTGGGGCTATCAGGGCATGAAGCTGATGGCAGCCTATCTCAAGGGTGACAAGTCCGGTGTGCCAGCGGACGGGCTGATCATCGTGCCGACGCAGGTCATCGACAAGTCAAATGTCGATGCCTTCGAAAAGCAGCTCAAGGAGCGGATCGGCGGCTGAGAAGACTGCCGGTCGGCGGGCCTGCGCGGATGCTCCGTGTCCGCGCAGGTTCTTCCATGTCTCTTCAGGGTGTCGTTCCAATGTCTGCTGCCGTACGCATATCCCTCGATCTCGTCGGGATCACGAAGGTCTATCCCAGTGCTGTCGCGCTCGACCGCGTCTCGCTCGGTATCCGGGGCGGCGAGGTCGTGGGGTTGATCGGCGAAAACGGTGCCGGGAAATCGACACTGATGAAAGTTCTTGGAGGGGCGATCGCGCCGGATGAGGGTGAGATCGTGATCGATGGTCGCCGCGCTTCGTATCTGACGCCGGCCGAGGCCCTGGCGCACGGCATTGCCTTCGTGCACCAGGAGCTCAATCCTTTTTTCAATCTGGATGTCGCCGGCAATGTTCTCTTGGGGCGCGAGCCGCGCCGCCGACCTTTCGGCTTCATCGACCATGCACAGATGACCGAACGCGTGAGACCGCTGCTCGACCTGCTCGGCGCGCGCTTTCAGCCATCCACTCCGGCCTCGCAGCTTTCGCTGGCAGACCAGCAGCTGATGGAAATCGCCAAGGCGCTCTCGACGAATGTCCGTCTGCTGATTTTGGACGAGCCGACTTCAAGCCTGACCCTCTCCGAGACCCAGCGGTTGCTCGAGGTTGTTCGGCGGTTGCGGGCGGATGGGGTGGCCATTCTGTTCATCACACATCGCCTCACGGAAGTCGAAGCGGTCGCTGACCGCGTGGTGGGGCTCAGGGATGGTCGAAATGCCGGCGAGTTACAAAGCGGTGGTATCAGCAGAGACGCCATGGTGCGGCTGATGATTGGTCGTGATGTCACGCAATTCTACACGCCTCCGCAGGTGACGAAAGGGCCGGTGGTGCTGCGGACGCGGCAGCTGCGAACGCAGGCCTATCCCGACGCTGCGGTCGATCTCGAGGTTCGAGGCGGCGAAATCCTCGGGCTTGCTGGCCTGGTGGGTGCTGGTCGGACCGAGCTTGCGCGCGCGATGTTCGGGATCGATGCCGTTCAGGGTGGGCATG
>JAIXSF010000435.1 GCA_027484835.1 Rhizobiaceae bacterium
CGATTGCAGAGGCCAAGGCCCATATGGCCGCAGCCGGCATCGCCATGCGTCTCGACTGACGCGGAAAGGCTTGTCATGATCAGTTTCACTCTTGCCGATCTGGAAGCCATTGTCGCAAGCCGTGCTCAGGCGGATCCGAGCCAATCCTGGACGGCGAAACTCGTCGCAGGCGGTCAGGGCAAGGCTGCGAAGAAGCTAGGAGAAGAGGCGATCGAGGCTGTCATGGCTGCGGTCAAGGACGATCGCGAGAACCTCGTCTACGAGAGCGCCGACCTGCTTTATCACCTGATGGTCGTATTGAAAATTGCGGACATCCCTTTACAAGCAGTGATGCAGGAACTCGAGCGTCGGACCGCTCAGACGGGCCTGAGTGAGAAGGCCAGTCGGCAGGATCCATGACGATAGCTATGCGGGACCCCGAAACGCCAGACGTCCTCGACCATTTTCAGGCGAACGGCTATTCCCCCTACCTGTTCTTCGACAGCGAGGAATGGGCGCATTTCCGCGCCGATACGCCGCTGACACTAACGGCCGACGAAGTGCACCGGCTCCGCTCGATCGACGACCCGATCGATCTCGACGAGGTGCGCCGTATCTACCTTTCGTTGTCGCGCCTCCTGTCGTCGCATGTGGAATCCTCGCAACTCTTGTTCGAGCAGCGCAACCGCTTCCTGAGCATGTCGGATGTGTTCAAGACGCCGTTCGTGATCGGCATTGCCGGATCGGTGGCGGTCGGCAAGTCGACGACGGCGCGTATCTTGAAGGAACTGCTCGCCCGCTGGCCGTCGAGCCCGAAGGTCGATCTCGTGACGACCGACGGCTTTCTCTATCCGAACGCGCATCTGGTGAAGAACGGCATCCTGAACCGCAAGGGCTTCCCGGAAAGCTACGACATCGGCGCGCTGTTGCGCTTCCTGTCGGCGATCAAGGCCGGGTTGCCGAACGTCAAGGCGCCCAGCTATTCGCACCTAACCTATGACGTGCTGCCGAACGAGCACCGGGTGATCGATCGGCCTGATATCCTGATCTTCGAAGGGATCAATGTCCTACAGTCGCGCAACCTGCCGGCCGACGGCAAGATCGTGCCGATGGTCTCCGACTTTTTCGATTTCTCGATCTATATCGACGCCGACGAGAACGCGATCCATCGCTGGTATGTCGATCGCTTCATGAAGCTCAGACAGACGGCATTCCGCGATCCCAATTCCTACTTCCATCGCTATGCGACGATCAGCGAGGACGAGGCCAAGGAGATCGCCGAAGGGCTCTGGGCGAATATCAACCTGAAGAACCTCAGGGAAAACATTCTGCCGACCCGCCCGCGTGCCGATCTGATCCTGTGCAAGGGTGACAACCATCTCGTCGAGACGGTGGCGCTCAGAAAACTGTAGGCGATAGATCGCAGGCTATGGATTGACGCGACGGAGCGTCAGGTTGATGCGTCCGCCGGATTTCAAAAGGGTCGAGGTCGCGGGGTAGATGCGGTCCACCCCGTGGAAGCACAAACGACCTTCGCCGCCGAGAATGAAGAGATCGCCGCTTTCCAGCTTCAGCGACTTCGTGCGATCGGTCCGTTCCAATCCACCGATGCGAAAAAGGCACGTGTTGCCGAGCGAGATCGAGAGCACCGGGGCGGAAAAGTCCGTCTCGTCCCGGTCCTGGTGCAGGCCCATCTTGGCGTCGTCGGCATAGAAATTTACCAGACAAGCCTCTGGATCTTTGGGATGGCCCGAGAGCTCGCGCCAGAGGTCGAGCAGCACATCCGGAATTGCCGGCCAGGGCTTACCCGTCAGCGGATGGGTGGGCTGATAGCGATAGCCGCGCTCCTTGTCCGTCACCCAGCCCAGTGGCCCGCAATTGGTCATGCGCACAGACATCGGACGACCGGTGCCGGGCATGACCGGCACATAGAGCGGCGCCTCGGCGACCACGCCACGGATGATGTCGACGAGGTTCTCCTGCTCTGGACGCGACAGACGGCCCGGCAAGTAACGAAGGCCGGATTGAAGGCTGATCTCGGCTTTCGCTCCGGCCATGGTCAATCTCCCATCGGCTTGCCGCGCATCTTCTTCACATCCGAGCGGCCGGACTTCGCCTTGAGACGCCGTTCGATCGAACCCTTGGTGGGCTTGGTCTTCTTGCGGGGCGGCGGTGGTGGCTTGGCTGCTTCAAGCAGCAGCTCCTTCAGGCGATCGCGCGCGTCTTCGCGATTGCGGTCCTGGCTGCGAAAGCGGCTCGCCTCAATCATCAGCACGCCTTCCTTCGACAGGCGCTTGCCGGCGAGCTTGGCGGCATTCTGCTTGACGCGGTCGTTCAGCGAAGGCGATCCTAGCAGGTTGAAGAAGAGCTGGACGGCGGTCGAGACCTTGTTGACGTTCTGACCACCGGGGCCACCGGCCAGAACGAACTGCTCCGTCAGTTCCCAGCCTGCAATCGTGATGCGGTTGTTGATCTCGAGGGGTTCGCTTGCCATGTCGTCGGTCTCAGTTTCCGATCTCATATCGGCCGCGGCCGCGGCAAAGGCAAGCACCAAGCAAAAGAGGCCCGGCAAAGCTGCCGGGCCTATCTCTTTTTTAAGAATTCAACCAGTCATTCAGCTGCCAGGCGAATACCGGGAGCCGCATCGCGGACCTTGCCGTCGACATGGGCTTCGAACTTGGCGAAGTTGTCGATGAACATGCCGACCAGTTTCTTGGCCTGGGCGTCGTAGGCCACACCATCGGCCCAGGTCGAACGCGGATCGAGGATCTTCGTATCGACGCCGGCCACAGCGACCGGAACGGCGAAGCCGAAGTTCGCATCGGTGCGCATGTCGACCTTCTTCAGCTCGCCGGTCAGAGCGGCCGTCAGAAGTGCGCGTGTTGCCTTGATCGGCATGCGATTGCCGGTGCCGTAGGCGCCACCGGTCCAGCCGGTGTTGACCAGCCAGCAATCGACCTTGTGGCGGGCGATCAGGTCGCGAAGCAGGTTGCCGTATTCGGTCGGATGACGCGGCATGAAGGGTGCGCCGAAGCAGGTCGAGAAGGTGGCTTCCGGTTCGGTCACGCCCTTTTCCGTGCCGGCGACCTTGGCGGTGTAGCCGGACAGGAAGTGGTACATGGCCTGTTCGGGCGTCAGCTTGGCAATCGGCGGCAAGACACCGAAGGCATCGGCCGTCAGCATGATGATCGTCTTCGGATGCGGGGCGATGCCGGTCTCCGATGCATTCGGAATGAAATGCAGCGGGTAGGCGCAACGGGTGTTCTCCGTCAGCGAGCCATCATTGAAGTCGGGAACGCGGTTCTCGTCGAGCACGACGTTTTCGAGCACTGTCCCGAAACGCTTGGTGGTGGCGAAAATTTCCGGCTCGGCTTCGGCCGAAAGGCGGATCGTCTTGGCGTAGCAACCACCTTCGAAGTTGAAGATGCCGTTTTCGCCCCAGCCATGCTCATCGTCGCCGATCAGCGTCCGGCTCGGATCCGCAGACAGCGTCGTCTTGCCGGTGCCGGACAGACCGAAGAAGACGGCCGCGTCACCCTCGGGACCGACATTGGCAGAGCAATGCATCGGCATCACACCCTTGGACGGCAGCAGGTAGTTGAGCACGGTGAAGACCGACTTCTTCATCTCGCCGGCATAGGATGTGCCACCGATGAGGACGATGCCGTTGCTCAGGTCACAGGCGATGACGGTTTCTGTGCGGCAGCCGTGGCGTGCCGGATCGGCGCGGAAGCTCGGCAGGTCGATGATCGTCAGCTTGGGCAGGAAGCCCTGCAGCGCGTCACGTTCCGGGCGGATCAGCAGATTGCGGATGAAGAGCGAATGCCAGGCGAATTCGGTGACGACGCGGGTTGGCAGTTCGTTGTCTGCGTCGGCGCCGCCGATCAGATCCTGAACGAAGAGGTCCCTGCCCTCGGCATGGGCCAGCATGTCCTGATGCAGTACGGCGAAATGCTCCGGCGACATCGGCTTGTTGTTGTCCCACCAGATCTGCCCGTCGGTCTTTGCATCGCGAACGACGAACTTGTCCTTGGCGGAACGGCCCGTGTGCTGGCCGGTCAGTGCGCGCAGTGCGCCATCGGCCGTCAGTTCGGCTTCACCGCGACGGATGGCTTCCTCGTAAAGCGCAGCCTCCAGGAAATTGTAGCGAACGCTGGCGGCTTTTCCCAAACCGATTTCCGCGATCCCCGCAGCCGGGTTCCTCACGCCGAATTCCTCCATGGTGCGCCTTCCTCTCACATGGGCTGAACTTTGAATGAGGGAAAACTAAACGGCCAAGCACATAAACGCAAGACGTAGTGGCGAAAAATATAATGATATCAATTATTTAATCGATTTAAAACGAGAATTGTTCTTTTTAAATCGTTTAGTTCCGCTTCTATTCTCTCTCCCAAATAGAGAGCCAGCAGCGGAATACCGACGTGAATCGCCTCATCCGGGGATTTGCCCCTTCCCCTCTGCCACAATTTGTTCCACCTTTATCCCCATATCGCACTGCCATGGAACCAGAGCTGGGCTGGACAAACCAGGAGCAGCGCAACGATGACGGAGACGTACACAATGCAGACGATCGCCCTCGTGGATGACGACCGCAACATTCTGACTTCGGTTTCGATTGCACTCGAAGCAGAAGGCTACAAGGTCGAAACCTACACCGACGGCGCCTCGGCTCTCGACGGTCTTCTCGCCCGTCCGCCACAACTGGCCATCTTCGACATCAAGATGCCCCGCATGGACGGCATGGAGCTGCTGCGTCGCCTGCGCCAGAAGTCCGATATCCCGGTGATCTTCCTCACCTCCAAGGATGAAGAGATCGACGAGCTGTTCGGATTGAAGATGGGCGCCGACGACTTCATCACGAAGCCTTTCTCGCAGCGTCTTCTTGTCGAACGCGTGAAGGCGATCCTGCGCCGTTCGGCGAGCCGCGAAAGCCTCGCGGCCGGCGGCGGGCCTGCAAAGGGAAGCGCCGAGCAGCAGGCACGTACGCTGGAGCGCGGTCAGCTGGTCATGGATCAGGAACGCCACACCTGCACCTGGAAGGGCGATCCGGTAACATTGACCGTCACCGAATTCCTTATCCTGCAGTCGCTGGCGCAGCGCCCGGGCGTGGTCAAAAGCCGTGACGCCCTGATGGACGCGGCCTATGACGAGCAGGTCTATGTCGATGACCGCACGATCGACAGCCACATCAAGCGCCTGCGCAAGAAGTTCAAGATGGTCGATACCGACTTCGACATGATTGAAACCCTTTACGGTGTGGGCTACCGCTTCCGCGAAGCAGCGTAAGGTCTCGTCGTCATGACCGTTTCGGTCACGACGGACGGGCGAAAGGCAAAGGTTTGACCCAGCAGGTTGACGAGGGACATCTGGAGGAGCCGGAATCCGGCTCCGAGCAGCGTCGGCTGTTCACCCATCCCTTCACGCTGATCCGTCGGATCTTCGGTCATGCTCTGTTTTCGAGCCTGACGCGCCGAATCGTCTTCTTCAACCTCGCCGCGCTGATCGTGCTCGTCGGCGGCATTATGTATCTCAATCAGTTCCGCGAGGGGCTGATCGATGCGCGTGTGGAAAGCCTGCTGACACAGGGCGAAATCATTGCCGCAGCCGTCTCGGCTTCGGCATCGGTCGATACCAATTCGATCACCATCGATCCGGAAAAGCTCCTCGAACTTCAGGCCGGCCAAAGCATCACGCCGGTGCCCAATGACGAGGACCTGGAATTTCCGATCAATCCGGAGCGCGTGGCACCTGTCCTTCGCCGTCTGATTTCACCGACACGCATCCGCGCAAGGCTGTTCGACGCGGATGCAAACCTGCTGCTCGATTCCCGACATCTCTATTCGCGTGGCCAGGTGCTGCGCTTCGACCTGCCGCCGGTCGACAACGACTCCACCAGCTTCACCGACTGGATCACCCGGCTGTTCAACACGATCCTGCAACCGGGAAACCTTCCCATCTATCGCGAAGCGCCTGGAGGCGACGGCTCGATCTATCCCGAAGTAATGAATGCGCTCACCGGCGTCCGTGGCGCGGTCGTGCGGGTGACCGACCAGGGCGAACTCATCGTGTCAGTTGCCGTTCCCGTGCAGCGCTCACGCGCCGTGCTCGGGGTTCTGCTGCTTTCGACCCAAGCAGGCGATATCGACAAGATCGTTCATGCCGAGCGCCTGGCGATCCTGCGCGTCTTCGGGGTCGCGACACTGGTCAATATTGTCGTCTCGCTGCTCCTCTCCTCCACCATCGCCAACCCGCTGCGCCGGCTTTCGGCTGCGGCAATCCGTGTCCGGAGGGGAGCCAAGGAACGCGAGGAGATTCCGGACTTCTCTGTCCGTCAGGACGAGATCGGCAACCTGTCCATTGCGCTTCGTGAAATGACGACGGCGCTTTATGACCGGATCGATGCGATCGAAAGCTTTGCGGCGGATGTCAGCCACGAACTGAAGAACCCTCTGACGTCGCTCCGCTCCGCCGTCGAGACCTTGCCGCTCGCCAAGACCGACCAGTCCCGGCAGCGGCTGATGGACATCATCCAGCACGATGTCCGCCGCCTCGACCGCCTAATCAGCGACATCTCCGATGCCTCGCGCCTTGATGCCGAGCTTGCCCGCTCCGACGCCAAACCGGTCGACCTGGAGGTCTTGATCTCGAGCCTGGTCGATATCTCGCGAGAGATCCGCAGCGGCAAGAAGGCGGTCAAGATCGACTGCGTCGTCGACCAAAAGCCGGGTGCGAACCAGCGCTTCGTCGTCAACGGCCATGATCTCCGACTGGGTCAGATCGTTACCAACCTGATCGAAAATGCCCGGTCCTTCGTGCCGGAAGACAGTGGCCGCATCGTCGTGAAGCTGTCACGCAACCGAAGCCGCTGCCTGATCCAGGTCGAGGACAACGGTCCGGGCATCCAGGCGGAAGATATCGATCGCATCTTCGAGCGCTTTTACACGGACCGCCCGGAAGGCGAGAGTTTCGGCCAGAATTCCGGCCTTGGTCTTTCGATCAGCCGACAGATCGCAGAAGCCCATGGCGGCACGCTGAGAGCGGAAAATGTCATGGATCCGGCATCCGGCCGCATCACCGGAGCCCGCTTCATCCTTTCACTGCCCGTCGAGACCGCGACGTGAGTGCGGCGTCTCACAATATCCACGCGACAGCCGTGACAATTGACGGGATCGGTCTTGTTTTTCTCGGCCCGTCGGGCAGCGGGAAGTCTGCCCTTGCCTTCGACTGCCTTGCCGAAGCCGGACTGGCCGATCTTACCGCAAAACTCCTCTCGGACGACCGCGTCATCGTTTCACGAGAGAACGGGACGGTTGTCGGTCGGGCTCCCGAGCAGATCCGGGGTCTGATCGAGTTGCGATATAGCGGGATTGTCGCCGTGGACCATGTTGTCGAGGCGCCGCTTCACTATGCTGTCATGGGCGTGGGCTCCGATGAGAATAACCGCCTGCCGCTGGACGAAGAGCGTGTCATGTTGGTGGAGGGCATCGAATTGCCGCTCATTCGCGTCCCAGGCTGGAGCCGTTTCCCTCTCAGCCTGATCCGCGCACGTATTCGAAGCCTTGAAGCGAACAGGTAAGCTACACGCTGTTTTGGCTTGCACTTCCGACTTTCATGGACAAGATGGCGTCCCACTGATGGACGAAACGCCAATCTTGAGCTATTTGGCGAGAGTTGCGCTAAGGGGCAGTAGAGAATGATCGGACTTGTGCTTGTCACACATGGCAAGCTGGCTGAAGAGTTTCATCATGCGGTGGAACATGTCGTAGGCCCACAGAAATGCATCGAGACCGTATCCATCGGCCCCGAAGATGACATGGATCAGCGGCGTCAGGATATTCTTGATGCGGTGCTGCGTGCCGATGACGGCCATGGCGTCATCATCCTCACCGACATGTTTGGCGGCACACCGTCGAACCTCGCGATCTCGGTCATGAATACGGGTCGCATCGAAGTGATTGCCGGCGTCAACCTGCCCATGCTCATCAAGCTTGCCGGCGTACGTGGCGACAACGACATGGACCGAGCCCTGGTGGAAGCTTCCGAGGCCGGCCGCAAATACATCAATGTCGCCAGCCGCGTCCTGAGTGGTAAGTGACCAGCATGGCCGAGCCTATCTCTCGAGATCTCCTGATCATCAACAAGCGCGGACTGCATGCGCGGGCTTCGGCCAAGTTTGTCCAGACCGTCAGCGGTTTCGACGCAACCGTCAGCGTTTCCAAGGACGGCACGACGGTCGGCGGGGCGTCGATCATGGGATTGATGATGCTTGCTGCCAGCCCTGGCTGTTCGATCAGCGTTTCGGCCTCCGGCAATCAGGCGCAGGACGTCATGGAAGCGCTTGCCGCACTCGTCGCCGACCGCTTCGGTGAAGAGATGTAAAGCATCGCGACATAAAGACATAAAGACTTCTTTATGTCAGATTGCGTTTGGTGCCTTTCCCTGCTAGAAGACGACCAGCCCTGCAGCAGATCTGCGGGAGAGCCAGTTAGTCCGTCCGCCATGAGATGCGGATCGGGTCGGATCCAGCCGGAGTATCCCATGAGCAAACATGACTACGTGATCGCCGATATCGGTCTTGCCGATTTCGGCCGCAAGGAAATCAGCATCGCTGAAACCGAAATGCCGGGCCTGATGGCCTGCCGTGAAGAATTCGGCACGAGCAAGCCGCTGAAGGGTGCGCGCATCACCGGTTCGCTGCACATGACCATCCAGACCGCCGTTCTCATCGAGACCCTCGTTGCGCTCGGCGCCGAAGTCCGTTGGGCATCCTGCAACATCTTCTCGACCCAGGACCACGCCGCAGCTGCGATCGCAGCCGCCGGCATCCCGGTCTTTGCGGTCAAGGGTGAGACCCTCAACGACTACTGGGACTACACCGACAAGATCTTCCAGTGGGCCGATGGCGGCTTCTCCAACATGATCCTCGACGATGGTGGCGATGCCACCATGTACATCCTGCTCGGCGCCCGCGCCGAAGCCGGTGAAGATGTGCTTTCCAATCCGCAGTCGGAAGAAGAAGAAATCCTCGTCGCTCAGATCAAGAAGCGCCTTGCCGCTTCGCCGGGCTGGTTCACCAAGCAGCGCGATGCAATCAAGGGCGTCACCGAAGAAACCACCACAGGCGTTCACCGTCTCTATGAGCTCGCCAAGAAGGGCCTCCTCCCCTTCCCGGCCATCAACGTCAACGACTCGGTCACCAAGTCCAAGTTCGACAACAAGTATGGCTGCAAGGAATCGCTGGTCGACGGCATTCGCCGTGGTACAGACGTGATGATGGCCGGCAAGGTCGCCGTCGTCTGCGGCTATGGTGACGTCGGCAAGGGTTCGGCCGCTTCGCTGCGTGGCGCCGGCGCCCGCGTCAAGGTGACGGAAGTCGACCCGATCTGCGCCCTGCAGGCCGCCATGGACGGCTTTGAAGTCGTCACTCTCGAAGACGTCGTTTCTTCGGCCGACATCTTCATCACAACCACCGGCAACAAGGACGTCATCCGCATCGAGCATATGCGCGAGATGAAGGACATGGCGATCGTCGGCAACATCGGCCACTTCGACAACGAAATCCAGGTTGCCTCGCTGCGGAACCTGAAGTGGACGAACATCAAGCCGCAGGTCGACATGATCGAGTTCCCGAAGGGCAACCGCATGATCCTGCTCTCGGAAGGTCGTCTTCTGAACCTCGGCAACGCAACGGGCCATCCGTCCTTCGTGATGTCCGCCTCGTTCACCAACCAGGTTCTTGGCCAGATCGAGCTGTTTGCGAAGACGGACGAGTACAAGCCGGGCGTCTATGTTCTGCCGAAGCACCTCGACGAAAAGGTCGCTCGTCTGCACCTCGAAAAGCTCGGCGTGAAGCTGACGACGCTTTCGGACGAGCAGGCTGCCTATATCGGCGTCACCGCACAGGGCCCGTTCAAGTCTGAACACTACCGCTATTAAAATATAGCTGGATAATATCTACATCTAGTGGGCGGCGTCTTGACAAAGACGCCGCTTTCTTTTTTGGAGCCCGGCCTTCCCGACCCTTTCCATCAGCGGTATTGTTTTAGAACTTGATTCGTGAACTGCACGAGCGGTCCGCGGATACGGATGTCTTGTCGACGATGCGGCACATAATAAGACGGAGACAGACCGAGAATGTCGGTACATCAACGCGCCCCGCGTCAGCGGGATACGGCTATGACGGCCGGTGTTTTAAGCCTCTGGCGGCCAAGTTCTGATCTGAAATCCGGGATGCTTTCCAAGCTGTCCCAGCACTCCGCCTTGGCCGGCATGCTGCGCTGTGGCAGTGCGCTTGCAAGCTTCCTGGTTCCTGGCCTCGCACAGGCGCAGGTTTCGACCGCCCCAATTCGCGGCTTCGACAGCGTCGACGTTGCAGGCTATGCCGTGCTCCTGGGATCCGTCTCGGCGGCCCTGATCTTTGCGGCCGTTCTGCTTCGACAGCGCAATCGACTGGACGTCGAGGTGCGCGACCTGCGCTCTGCCTATTCCGACAGCCAGCAGAAGATTTCCCGCTACCAGACACTAATCGCCGACAAGAACCGGCGGACTGTCATCTGGGACGGCATCAACAGCAAGGCAGAGCTGCTCGGCCAGCTCCCGGCGGAAACCGGCGCACCTCAGCAGGATCCTGATTTTCTGGCTTTCGGACGATGGCTGAAGCCGCATTCTGCAGGTGAAGTCGAGCGCGCGATCGAAGGCTTGCGGGTCCAGGCGAAGACATTCGAGCTTGTGGTCGAGACGCAGCGCGGCGAAGTCCTCGAAGTACAAGGCAATCTTTACGGCGGCCGTGCCTACGCGCATTTCGTTGCCCTCGATAATCTGCGGACAGAACTCGCCGAACTGAAGATCGAACGCAATCGGCTGCGCAGTTCGATCGCCACCTTCGAATCCCTGCTCGATTCCATCGAGCAGCCCGTCTGGCAGCGGGACAGCGAAGGTCGGCTCATCTGGGTGAACCAGGCCTATAGCGAAGCAGTGGAAGCAAGCTCGCCGCAACAGGCGATCCAGGAGGGGCGCGAGATTCTCGGCAGCCTCACCCGCGAAAAAATCAAGGCAGCGGCGACACCAGAATCGCCTTTCCACGATACCGTTTCGACTGCCGTGCGCGGGGGCCGGACCTTCTTCGACGTTGTCGATGTCCGCGGCCCGGCCGGCTCCTGCGGCATGGCCATCGACGTCTCGTCGGCGGAAACCCTGCGCGAGGAGCTGACACGCACCCTCAAGAGCCACGCCGATACGCTTGACCATCTCGCGACACCGGTTGCGATCTTCGACGCCGAGCGTCGTCTGCAGTTCTACAATCAGGCCTTCATGCAGCTCTGGGGCCTTGAAGCTCAGTTCCTGGAAAGCCGGCCGGACCATGCCGAGCTGCTTGACCGGTTGCGGGCCGCGCATAAGCTGCCGGAGCAGCTGAGCTGGAAGGCCTGGAAAGAGAACTGCCTCTCCGTCTACCGGGCGCTCGAAACCCAGACCGATCTCTGGCACCTGCCAAATGGCCAGAGCCTTCGCGTGATTGCGTCGGCCCACCCGCAAGGTGGCGCGACCTGGGTGTTCGAGAACCTCACCGAACAGTTCAATCTGGAAACCCGCTACAACACGCTGGTCCAAGTTCAGGGCGAAACCATCGACCACCTCTCGGAAGGGGTCGCGGTGTTCGGCCCGGATGGTCGGATCCAGCTGTCCAACCCGGCTTTCCGGGCGCTGTGGGGCATTACCGAAACCGAAGCTGCTGTCGGCACGCATATTCGGCAGCTCGAAGCTGCATGTGCTTCGTCCTACGACAAACCGGACGGCTGGAAGGCCTTCGGCAAGCTGATCACAAGCTTCGAGGACGAGCGTCCCTCGAGCCAGGGGACGCTGGAACTCTATTCCGGCCTCGTGCTGGACTATGCCGTAACGCCGCTGCCGAATGCCCAGACCATGCTCACCTTCGTCAACATGACGGACAGCGTGCGCGCAGAGCGGGCGCTCAAGGAGAAGAACGAAGCGCTGCAGAAGGCGGACGAGCTGAAGAACGACTTCGTTCAGCACGTGTCCTACGAGCTGCGCTCGCCGCTGACCAACATCATCGGCTTCACCGATCTTCTGAAGACCTCTGCCATCGGCCCGCTCAACGAGCGGCAGGCCGAATACATCGATCACATCTCGACGTCCTCGTCGGTGCTTCTGACCATCGTCAACGACATTCTCGATCTCGCGACGGTGGATGCCGGGATCATGCAGCTGGACTATGCCGAGATCGACCTCAGCGATCTCCTGGATGATGTCTCGATGCAGATGACCGATCGGCTGCAGGAAGGTGGCGTGACGCTCGAAATTGCAGCGCCGGCACAACTCGGCCATCTGGTCGCGGACCGGCAGCGGCTCAAACAGATCCTCATCAAGATCCTGACCAATGCCGTGAATTTCGCGCCGGAAGGCTCTGTCGTCTCGATGAAGTGCGGGCGCGAGGCGAACGACTTCGTTTTCTCGGTGAGCGATAGCGGCTGCGGCATGAGCCCCGATCTCGTCTCCTCGGCCTTTGATCGCTTCTCGACGAGCGCCAAGGGCGGGAAGCGCAGCGGCCCGGGCCTTGGACTGTCGATCGTCCAGAGCTTCGTCAACCTGCACAATGGCGAGGTCAAAATCGAAAGCGAGCCAGGGCGCGGAACGACGGTACACTGCCGTATTCCCAATGCCAGTCTACCGCAGATGATCGCCGCTGCCGAATGAGCGCAGACCCGGCCCTGCTCACTGTCCACCTTGCCGACGACGCTGCCACGGCGCGTTTCGGCGAGGATTTGCTTCTTGCTCTTCAGGTCGGCGACTGCGTTGCACTCGAGGGAGATCTCGGCGCCGGCAAGTCGACGCTGAGCCGAGCGCTCATCCGAGCTTTGGCTGATGATCCTAAGCTTGAAGTCCCGAGCCCGACCTTCACGCTGGTGCAGAACTACGATCTGCGGATCCCGGTCGCCCATTTCGATCTCTATCGGCTGTCTGATGCGAGTGAGCTCGACGAACTGGGTCTGGAAGAGGCTTTGGCCGAGGGTATCTGCCTCGTTGAATGGCCTGCCAAGGCCGGCCGCGCCCTGCCGAAAGACCGCATCGAGATCAGCTTCCAGTTCGCATCCGACGGTGGGCGAAACCTCTCCATACAGGCTCCTGAGCTGAAGCTGGCGCGACTTCGTCGCGTCATCGAAATTCGCCGCTTTCTGGAGGAAAACGGCTACGCGGGCGCCCGACGACGCCATCTGACAGGTGACGCCTCGAACCGGGCCTATGAACATGTGTATCCCGCCGACGGCGCGGCGCGGCTCGTTTTGATGGATGCGCCGAAGCGGCCGAACGGTCCACCGATCCGCGATGGCAAACCCTATTCGCAGCTCGTGCATCTGGCCGAGGATGTGCGTCCCTTCGTGGCCATCGGGCAGGCGCTGCGCGAGCGCGGCTTTGCTGCTCCCGAAGTCCTGGCACAGGATCTCGACGCAGGTCTGCTGCTTCTCGAGGATCTCGGCGAAGGCGGCGTTCTCGACGAACAGGGAAAGCCGATCGCCGATCGCTACCGAGCCAGTGCGGCCTGCCTTGCTGCCATTCACGACGCGCCCTTCGATCGGGAGATCGTCATTGCCGGCGGGCACAAACATGTCATTCCCGATTTCGATCGGGCGGCGATGAAGTTCGAGGTGGAGCTGCTTCTCGACTGGCACCTGCCCTGGAAACGCAAGGGGCAACAGGCGACATTGGAAGAGCGCTCACGCTATCTCGCCATCTGGGACCAGCTGATCGACGAGTTGGCGGGGTCAGACACATCCATCGTGATGCGTGACTTTCATTCGCCCAACATCATCTGGCGCGATGATCGCGAAGGTCATGACCGGGTCGGCCTCATCGATTTCCAGGACGCGATGATCGGCCCCTCGGCCTATGATCTCGTGTCGCTGGTCCAGGATGCACGGGTGACCATCGAGCGGCCGTTGATGGATCAGTTGATGGCCGACTATCTTTCGGCACGCGCCAGGAAAGCGGATTTCAACGAAGCCGCCTTCCTGAAAAGCTGGGCGATCATGTCGGCGCAGCGCGCCTGCAAGCTGAACGGGCTCTGGGTGCGGCTGAAGGAGCGGGACGGCAAGCCGGGCTATATGCGCCACCTTCCCCGTACACTCTGGCACCTGAGCGTTGCTTTCGAACATCCTGTCCTCGCCCCCTTGCGGAACTGGTGCATAGAGGCTGGAATCGAACTTCCCGAATCACCGGCCTGAGCAAATGATCATCAAGCAAGCCATGGTGCTCGCGGCCGGCCTCGGCACGCGGATGCGCCCCATTACAGAGACCATGCCGAAGCCGCTGGTCCGCATCGGCGGAAAGCCGATGATCGACTATGTGCTCGACGCGCTCCTAGACGCCGGTGTCGAGACGGTCGCCGTCAACGTGCATCACCATGCCGACCAGATGGAGGCTCATCTGGCGAACGAGCGACGGGCGGAGATCCGAATTTCCGACGAACGGGCTCAGTTGATGGACTCGGGCGGCGGTCTCGCAAAGGGTCTCAAGCTGCTCGACCAGGACCAGCCGGCACTTGTCATGAATGCCGATCTCTTCTGGGTCGGAGAACGCGATGATGAGCCGAGCAATCTTGTCCGGCTGGCGCAGCAGTTCGATCCCTCCCGGATGGACATGGCGATGCTCTGCGTCGAGCAGGAACGGACCACAGGCCATAACGGCAAGAACGATTTCTCGATGGCGGATGACGGCAGGCTGACCCGCTATGTCGCCGGCGCGCCGAGCCCGGTCGTCTATGCCGGGGCCTTAGCGCTGATGCCGCGTCTCTTCGATGACGCGCCTGCAGGTCCCTTCAACCTCAACATCTATTTCGATCATGCGATTGCTGCAGGCCGGCTGTTCGGCACGGACCTGCATGGACAGTGGCTGACGGTCGGCACCCCTGACGCGATCGCGCCTGCCGAAGCCGTGGTCGCCCGCTACGGCGGGGGCCGTTGAGATGGTCAGCAAGGCGCCGCGTCTGCTGACGATCCCTCCGGGCCGGCCCTTTCTCAGGACACTGACGGAAGCGCTGCTCGACGGGCGCTTGACCGATAGTTTTCGATACGACCCCGCCGATCCGCTTTCGCTGGCAGGGGTCACTCTGCTTGTTCCGACCCGCCGCGCAGCGCGCGTGTTGCGGTCCGAATTCGTCGATCTGCTCGGCGGCCGCGCGGCAATCCTCCCCGATATTCGCACGCTGGGGGAAACCGACGACGACAGTGGCTTCTTCGATCTCGATGCGCCGCAGCTGATGGATCTGGCTCCGGCAGTGAGCAGCACCGTCATGCTTCTGGAACTGGCGCGCCTGATCCTCGCCTGGCGCAACCAGCTGCCGGAGATCGTCCGGTCGATCCATTCGGATACGCCGCTCGTGGCACCGGCAAGCCCGGCGGATGCCGTCTGGCTGGCACGAGCGCTGGTCGAACTGATCGAAGCGGCGGAAACC
>JAIXSF010000257.1 GCA_027484835.1 Rhizobiaceae bacterium
AAGAGTTCCGGCTCGTCCGGCAGCATGAAGAGATTGACGACGACGCAGGCCGCATCCATCTCCAGCGCGCCGATGATCGGTTCGTCATGGTTCTGCAGTTGCGACCACATGCTGCGGTGGCGCGTGGAATTGTAGGGGTTGCCCATGTCGATGCGCATGACGAGTGCCGGCTTGTCGCGCTCGGGTCTTGTCTGCAGCAGGTCTGCCTGGCCATAGGCCATCTGGATGGCATCAGGACCTGCTTCGACGAGCTTGTCCACCACGCCTGCCATGTCCTCCAGACCGATCAGGAAGCTCGGCTCGTTGCAGACACCGTGATCAATAGCGACGTCGAGGCAGCCGCCCTGACGAAACAGCCTGTTCATTCGTGCCTTCTTGGATATTCGCATCATGACGCCTTGTCCTTTTCCTTGCATCTGTCCTGAAGCATTGCGACCGAGACCCCGTAATAGGTCCCAAGTTCGTCGATGAGTTGCCGCCGCTCCGCCAACATCTGCTCACCCGACCAGGCGAGTTCGCGGGCCATAACGGTCAGCAGGGTGTCGAGAATTTCGAGATCGATCTGGCCGGTGATCGCAAGGCTCGTGCGGCGGAGCACGATGTCGGCCAGGTGATGGACGTCTTCTCCCTGGATCAGACAGAGAATTTCGGCCAGCGTCATCACACTTGTGGAGGACAAGGGAACGTCATCCGGATGTCCGTCGCAGAAGGCCATGAGATCGAAGGCGCGCGATCCATAGGTGGATGCCAGGTGATCGGCGCGGGCCTTGCCGATCGGAAACTCGCGGGAGAGCAGAGCCGACAACCGCTCGCCATCGGCCGGATAGTTCCGGCCGCCACCGATGGGACGGTCGGCTGTCGTCGCGAGGCGGGGACGACCGAGGAAGGCGAGTACTTCGTCGGTCACCTGTTCGCCGAAGGCGCGGAAGGTCGTCCACTTGCCGCCGACCATGCAGAGCTGTGGCGGATCGCTCTCGACCCGGTGAATGACGTGGCTCCTTGAGATCTTTCCCGTGAATTCAGCATCGCTGCGCGGCAAAGGCCGGATACCGCTGAAGCTGAAGACGATATCGGAGGCAGCGATGGCGAGATCCGGAAAGACGGTGCGGATGGCGGCGAGGATGTAGTCGCGTTCTTCCGGCTCGCAGCGCGTCCGCCCCGGCTTGTCGACCTTGATATCCGTCGATCCGGCCAGCACGCGACCGAGATAGGGAAAGAGGATGCAGACCCTGTTATCGGTGTTCTCGAAGAAAATCATATGGCCGTTCAGGGCCTGATAAAGGGCGTCGTTTGCGAGGATGAGATGTGAACCCTTGGTGCCGGTGACGGTCTTTTCGGCAGGTGCTGCGGCGTCGCTCAGCGCCGTGATCGTCTGGTCGATCCAGGCGCCTGTGGCATTGACGATCATGCGGGGCCGCACGACGATCAGTTCGTTCGAACCTTCTGCCGAGAGCTGGTAGCTATCGCCGATCCGCAGGAGTTTCGTGTAGTTCAGCGCGATTGCCTGGGGCGCGTCGCTTCGCGTGTCCAGAACGAGTTCGAGCGCCAGGCGCTCGGGCTGGCTAATCCAGGCATCGTAATAAGTCGCGGAATAGCGAACCTGAGGCGTCAAGGCCGGCCAGAGGGCCCGGGTGCTGCGGGCATTGCGGAACTGGTGGCGCGGGAGCAGCCGGTTCTTGCGGGTGACAAAATCATAGAGCGAGAGGCCCGCCTTGATTGCAAGCGCCCCACGGCTCGACGGTTTGCCGGCTGAGCCGAAGAAGGTGGCGGCAGCGTTGAAGAAGCCGCTAAAGATCGAGTGGATCGGGATTGTCGTCGGCAGGGGGTGGACCATGTGGGGAGCGAGCCTGAGCAGGGCATCGCGCTCGGCCAAGGATTCCCGGACGAGCTTGAATTCGCCATTTTCGAGATAACGCAGGCCGCCATGGATCATGCGCGAGGGGGCGGCGCTGCAGCCGGATGCGAAGTCGTCCCGCTCGATCAGAAGCACGCGCAATCCCTGCAGCGCCAGATCGCGATAGGCGGAAATGCCATTGATGCCGCCGCCGACCACGACGACGTCGAAATCGCCGTCCTGTCGAATTCGCCTGAGCGCGTCCTCGCGGAATGTGGACATGGAAGTACCGTTCGCTGGTTTTGACGCCAACGTCCCAATTCTCTGTTGTGGTCTGTGGTGGTTACCGGTCGAGTTCGACCAGATGGTCTCTTATGCCGGTAGTGATGGTCGAAACGTCGTTCTCAGTGAGGCGAAGTCGCGCCGCACCAGCATTCTCGATCGCCTGGGTGGGGTCGCGCGCGCCGCAGAGCGAGAAGGTGATGCCCGGCTGGGCCACCGTCCAGGCGATCACCACCTGGGCGACCGATGCCTTGTGCTGGTCGGCGATCGGGTGGATCACGTCCATGAGGCGAGCGACCTTCTCGCGATTGCCTAGGCTAAAGCGCGGATTGCCATGCCGCTGGTCATCGTCCGCAAAGACGCGGTCCGGACCGATCTTGCCTGAGAGCAGGCCGAGGGCGAGCGAGGAGTAGCTGAGAATGGAAACCCCGTTGTCGATGCAGGTCGGAACGAAGCTCGTCTCGATATCGCGTTTCACCATGGAGTATTCCTCCTGGATCGCGTCGAGTGCACCGGTTGCGAGATAGGAGGCCAGATCCGCCTCGGACACGTTGCTCGCACCGATCGAGCGGATCTTGCCCTCGTCCTTGAGGCGGAGCAGTTCTCCGACCGTCTCGGCAATCGGCGTCGTCGCATCCTGCCAGTGGGTGACATAGTGGTCGATATAGTCGGTGCCCAAACGGCGCAGGCTTTGTTCAACTTCGTAGCGGATGGAGGATGGCCCCAGATAGCGGTGAACCGGCTTTCCCGCCTGCTCGAAGAAGTAGGTCCCCTCTCCCACATGCCAGACGAGACCGCATTTGGAAACGAGCACGACCTTGTCGCGCTGGCCTTCAATCGCCTTGCCGACGATGGTTTCGGCCAGCCCCATGCCATAGGCGGGCGCGGTATCGATCAGCGAGACGCCGGCATCCACCGAGGCTCTGATGGCGTCGATCGATTGCTTCTCGTCGGTGCCGCCCCACATCCAGCCGCCGATTGCCCAGGTGCCGAGCCCCACGGCTGATGCCTTGATGCCACTTCGGCCGATAGGCCTGTTGAGTATGCCTTGGTCCGTCACCGGATCATCCTTCCCCATGTGTATCGAGTGCCCGGGCGATTTCTTCGTCCACCACGAGCGAGGTCAAAAACCGCCCGGCAAGGGTCGCTGCCACCGGGCCCGCCTTCAGGCTGCCAGCCGCCACGCCGATGATGGTCGGGCAGTTGGCAAGATCTGCCGGGTCGAGTGCCACGACCCGCGAATTGAGATCGATCTCGGCGAGCGAACCATCCGCCTTGATCAGATGCGCCAGGAATTCCCCGGCAATGCCCGCGTCAACAAGCGCCTGGCCGCCCCGTGCCGGATCCGGCAACAGGTCGTAATAGCCGGAGCCCGGCGCCTGGACCGAGCCGATACCAACCAGGGCCACGGTGGCCTGGCGCGCCAGATCGAAGACCTCGCGGATCGAGGCGACATTCATCAGGAGGTCGCGCTGCTGCTCGTCCTCGGCAAACAGGGGGGCGTGGACGAGTTGCGCCGTGCCACCGAGCTTGTCGGCCAGTTGCGTCGCCAGGTGGTTGACGTCGGTATAATGCTTGCCCTGAACGCCGCCGGTCAGCGGCACGACCCGGACATCGAAGCGACGCTCGGCCTCGAGGTTTTCGACCACGGCACTCACCGCCTTGCCGCCGGTGATGGCGATGACGTCGCCATCCCGAAGCGTTTCGAGGAGGTGGTTCGCCGCGACCCGTCCGACCATCTGCAGCGTCGTCTCCGGATTGTCTGACACGGTGGGCGTGACCACCGACTGCTTCAGGCCGAAGCGCTGCGTGACGTCGTTTTCCATATCGACCAGCCGTTGATAGGGACTGGAGATGCTGATCTTGACCATGCCTGCCTTGCGGCCAGCGGCAATCATGCGGTTGACCTTGGTATGGGAGAGGTTGAGCTTCTCGGCGATCTCCGACTGCTTCACTCCCTCGATGAAATGCAGGACGAGGACCGAATACATCTGGCGCTGCTGATCGAATTCATCCCTGTTATCCACCATGACGCGTCGTCTCCTCGTTGCTTCCCGGCTGCTTAGCGGCGGCGCTTGACCAGGTAGTGGTCGAACAGCACGGCGGTAAGCAGAATGCTACCTTTGATGATGTCCTGCCAGTAAACGGATACGTTGAGCAAGGCGAGCGAGCTGGAAACCACCGAAAGCAGGACCGCGCCGAGGATGGCACCGAAGATCGTGCCGGCACCGCCGGAGAGGCTAGCGCCGCCGATGACTGCCGCCGCGATCACGTTCAACTCCATGCCGACGCCGAAGCTGGGCTGGGCGGAGCCGAAGCGGGCCATATAGATGACGCCGGCCACGCCGCAGAGCGCAGAGCACAGCGTGGTGGTGGCGAAGACCACGCGGCCGACGCGGATCCCGGAATAGGCGGCCGCCTTGGGATTGCTGCCGGTATAGAAGACCTTGCGGAAGGCCGTCGTCCGGCGCAGCAGGAAGTCGAAGGACACCACGACGACCACGAAGATGATGATGACGAGCGGGATGCCATAGACCGCGCCCTGGCCGATGAACTTGAACTCCGGCGGCAGGGAGAAGAGCCCGAGCGGCCTGCCACCCGTCGCCAGCAGGCAGACGCCGCGGGCAATCACCATGACGCCGAGCGAAACGATGAAATGGTGCAGGCCGACCACGGTGGTCAGAAAGCCCATGAACATGCCGATGCAGGTGGTGACTGCGATGGCGAACGCGGCAGCGGCCCAGGGATCGATCCCGTTCAGGAACAGCCAACCGGCGACCACCATGGCGAGCGCCGTGACCGAGCCGACCGACAGGTCGATGCCGCCCGAGATCAAGAGGATCGTCATGCCTACCACCACGATGCTCTCCACCGCAAAGGCCATGGCCATGGCGCGGAGATTGTCGACCGTGAGGAAGTAGGGCGAGATGAAGGACATCACCGTGAACAGCGTCAGGATGATCACGATCAGGCCCGTCTCGCGCGCCTTGATCGCGGGTGTCCACCACTGGACCCGGCGCTCGGCGGCCGAGCCTGCGTGCTGCTGTGTGTCGATCGTTACCATTTGCCCCACTCCCTCATGCTTTGCCCTGGGACGCGGTAACGTCCACGGGCGAAGTATCGCCCTGGGTCAACTGACTGCTGATCGATGCAAGCTGCATGATCCGTTCTTCGGTCATCTCGGCACCTGTGACCTCACCCGTGATGCGCCCCTCGCGCACCACCAGGACCCGGTCGCTCACCCCGATCAGTTCGGGGAGCTCGGAGGAGATGACGATGACACCGACGCCCTCATTGGCGAGATCCCGGATCTGACGGTGTATCTCCGCCTTGGCGCCGACATCGACACCCCGTGTCGGTTCGTCGAGGAAGACCACCTCAGGCTCGACTGACAACATCTTGGCGAGCGCGACCTTCTGCTGGTTGCCGCCGCTGAGCGTATTGACGGCGTCGCCCACCCCGTTGGAGCGCAGCTTCAGCCGTGTCCCGTAGTGCTCCGCACGCGCGGTTTCCTGCCGGCGGCTGATCAGACCGAAGGGATTGGCCACGCGTTTCAGATCAAGCGCCGAGACGTTGCTGGCGATGGACATGTTGAGAAACAGGCCGTCGCCCTTGCGGTCCTCGGAGACATAGACCAGCCCCTCGCGGATGCTGTCGCGATAGTCCCTCAGCGAGAGTTTGCGGCCCTTGAGCACGACCTCCCCCTCGGCCTTGCCCTCCAGCCGGCAGATGGCGCGCACGATCTCGCTGCGTCCTGCCCCGATCAGGCCGGCCAGGCCGAGGATCTCGCCCTTGCGTAGGTCGAAGCTGACGTTGGAGACCCTGCGCCCCTCGGTCAGATTGCGCACCGAGAGGATGACATCATCCGACTTGGCGTCCGGCGCCTGCTTGGGCGGATAGAGCTTGTCGAGCACGCGCCCGACCATGCTGTTCACCACATCTTCCGGGGTGATCGATGCGATGTCCGCCGTCTTGATGTGGCAGCCGTCACGCATGATGGTGATGCGGTCGCAATGCTGGAAGGTCTCCGCCATGCGATGGGAAATGTAGATGATCGCAATACCCCGATCGGCCAGGCGCCGCATGATCTTGAACAGCGTCTGCGCTTCGGTTTCGGTCAGGGCCGCGGTCGGCTCGTCGAGGATCAGAATACGGCAGTCGAGCGTCAGCGCCTTGGCGATCTCGACGATCTGCTGCTGCGATATCGAGAGATCGCCCGCACGGCGCCTCGGATCGATGTCGCCGATTTCCTTGAGTATCTCACCGGCGCGAACGACCAGTGCGCGGTAATCCATCAAGAGGGTACGGCTGCGGCCCGTTTCGGCCATGAACATGTTTTCGGCGACGGAGATCTCCGGGCAGAGGGCGATTTCCTGGTGAACGAAGCCGATGCCGAGCCGATTGGCGGCATTCGGCGATGCGATACGAACGGGGGCACCGTCGAGACGGATCTCGCCGCGGTCGGGCTGCAGAATGCCGTCGATGATATGCATCAGCGTCGACTTGCCTGCACCATTTTCGCCGGCCAGCGCATGGATTTCGCCGCGGCGCAGTTCCAGTTGGGCGCCACGCAGGGCCTGGACTGGTCCGAACGACTTGTGCACATCCGTCATGCTGAGGACGACCTCGGCCATGACACCCCTCCCCTTCCATCACTTCGACTTCCCCGGCGCCGCGAGACGCGCCGCCGGGGTCATGCAGGTCGCGGCGCTCAGCGCCCCTTCATGTATTCGTTGAGGTCGAAGGATGCGGCGTTGGCCTTGGTGATGACCGCAAAACCATTGTCCATCGACGGCACCTGCATGGGGTTAAAGCCCGAGACCTTGTAGTCGTTGAACGGATCGATGAGTTCCGGATGGGCGCCGAGGAAGGTGTTCATGAAGCCCATGAAGCCCTGGATGCCCTGGTTCGGATTTACCGACATGTGGATGTTGCCCTGCTTGATGTGTTCGAGCGTCGTGGGCGTGATGTCGGCGTGCAGGATCAGCACCTTCTTCTTGGCTTCGAGCACGGCGGCGACCGCACCTTCGGCGGAGCCGGCTTCAGGAATCCAGAGCGCGCCGAGGTTCGGATTGGCCTGCAGCATGGCGGCGACCGCCTGATAGGCCGCGTTGGAATCCTGGTTCGTCGCCTGGCGACCGACCAGCTTCAGGTCCGGATGGGCCCGCTCCATGTAGTCGATGAGTGCCGTGACCCGCAGATCATGGTTGCTCTGGCCCGGGTTCTCGAGAACAGCGTATTCACCCTTGCCGCCCAGCGCCTTGACGATTTCTTCGGCTGCGAACTTCGCCTCGGCGACGTTGTCGGAGGTGATGTAGGCAGTGCGCTTGGACTTCGGCGAGTCTGCCGCAAAGGTCGTGACCGAGATACCGGAGTCGACCGCCTTGTTGATCGGCTCGATGAAAGGGTCCGCCTGCATCGGATGGAGCAGGATGCCCTTCGGCTTCTTCACCACTTCCTGCTCGAAGGACGCGATCTGCTTGGTAATGTCGTATTCCGGTGTGCCGGTGAAGGCCGCTTCGCAGCCCAGTGCCTTGGCGGCCTGCTTGAAGCCTTCGAAGACCGGGACCCAATAAGGATGGCCGGAGACCATCACGTTCATGACATAGGTTTCACCCGGCTCGCAGGCGAACTTTCCTTCCGCATGGGCCGGCAGAACGGACCCGGCGATGGCGGCGGCGGCAACCAGGCCGATGGCGGTGGCGGCCTTCAAAGACTTCAGCATTTTCCCCTCCCAGAGATGGTGATCATCCGCAATAAAAATCGCATGAAGCAATTTATTGCATGTCGAGATCAATATCGCGGAGGAGGCCTTGCGTCAATCATGTGTGCATAATATTTTTCTTCATGAAATTTATTGCGATTGAGAGGCGTAACATGAACCAGCAGCGACGGTCGATTGGCGTGCATCTGCGGATCACATGTGGACCTTTGGAGGCAGAGAGCCTGCTGAGCGCCCTTCGGGATCTTCAGCGCTTGAGCCGCGGAGAACCCGGAAACCGAATGTTCGACATTCTGCAGCCCTCCGAGCACGCCGGTGGTTTTCTGGTGATCGAAGAATTTGAAGACGAAG
>JAIXSF010000231.1 GCA_027484835.1 Rhizobiaceae bacterium
AGCCGCGAAAGATTTTCCGCGTCGCTTGCCAGCGTATGGCTTGCCGCATTGGTCTGCTCCACCATGGCGGCATTCTGTTGCGTGACCTGGTCCATCTGTCCGACGGCCGAATTGATCTCGCTCAGTCCAACTGATTGTTCTCTGGCGCTGGTAACGATTGCCTTAACGTGCTCGTTAATTCGTAAAACATCTTCGCCGATGCGGTGCAAAGCCTCGCCCGTTGCCGTGACGATCTCGACACCGGAGCGAACTTCTTCACTCGACCGGCCGACCAAGGTCTTGATGTCACGGGCAGCTTCGGCGGCTCTGCCAGCGAGCGCGCGCACTTCCTGCGCGACGACCGCGAAGCCTTTGCCGGCATCCCCCGCACGTGCTGCCTCGACGCCGGCGTTGAGGGCCAGCAGGTTGGTCTGGAAGGCAATTTCATCGATGACGTTGATGATCTTGCCGATTTCGCCGGTCGCGCCTTCGATGCGCACCATGGCCGCCATGGCATCGTTCACCACAGCGCTCGACTTTTCCGCATAGATCTTCGCGTTGTCGACCATGTGGCTCGCCTCTTCGGCGCGGTCGGTTGCGGTTCTGACGGTTTCGGTGATTTCCGTCAGGGCGGCTGACGTCTCTTCCAGCGACGCTGCCTGCTGCTCCGTGCGGCGGGCCAGATCGTCAGCGGCGCTGCGCATCTGCTGGCTGTTGGCGTGAATGGAGCTGCTGTTGGTGGCGATCTCCGTCATCACCCGCTTGAGGTTGGTCGCCACTTCGTTGAAGTCGTTGCGCAGGCGTTCAAGATCCGGCGGGAAGGGACGGGAGATCGCTGCGCAAAGATCACCTTCGGACAAACGCTTCAGGCCTTCGCCAAGCGCGTCGACGGCAATCTTCAGGGCGCGGGTGTCGGCCTCCATGGCTGCGGTGCGGTTCTCCCGCTCCGTCTCGTTCTGCCGCTGCTGGGCGCGGGTGGTTTCTTCCAGATCGCGTTTGTCGATGGCGGCCTTGCGGAAGATGTCGGCAGAGCGTGCCATCCCGCCAATCTCGTCGCCCCGATCGGTTCCGTCGACCCGCGAATCGTAGTCGCCATCGATGATCCGCTGCATGGCGTTGCGCACCATCCCGATCCCGTTGACAATCGAATTGCCGTGCACGAGCTGCAGGATCATGACGCTGATGAAGGCAAGCGTGCCGAGGCCAAGCTGGAAAGTGAGGGCCTGATCGCTTCGTTCGGTTGCCTGCTGGACATAATCTTCGACGAGATTTCCGCCCGCCGCCGACAGGTCGTTCAGGACGGTGGCGAGGCGTTCCCCGGCGCCGTCAATCGCATCGTCCACGGCGGCATAGTCGCTTTCGGGTGCGCCGGTCTCGACCATGCGCTTCAAGTCGACCTGGATTGCCTGGAGGACGACCTTGAGATCGGTCTCGTAAGTGGCGACCTGACCGGGAACCCCAGCCTCGGTTGCCACTGCTTTCAGGATGGGAGTGCCTTCACTGAGAAGGGTCGCCGCGGCGTTGATGATGTCAACACGCTCCGGCTGGATCTGACCTTCGCCGCGGTCGATGATCGTATCCATGGCTGCCAGGACCATGCTGGCATTTGCGAGCCGCATCTCGTTGATGCGCTCGACCTCGTTCTTGATTTCGATCGATTCGTGGATGGCGGTCGAGATGCGCGCGTTCTGGTACCAGCCCACAGCCAGCATCGAGCCGATGCCGACAATCGCGGCGGCGCCGAGAGTCATCAGACGTTGCTTGACCGACAGGTTTCTGCCCGTAATGAAATTCAACATGTAACTCCCCAGCCTCGGTCCCGACGGCCCCTGCACGTCGGCAACATGTCATGCGCAACCCGGGGAGGAGTTTCCCGGCGGACTGTCATGTCCGTTTGGCTCGTGATGCCAAAACGCCGATTCAGAATCGCGAATATTAGTTAATCTAGAACTAATCGGCGCCGCGCGTGGCACAATCAGTGCTTGTCGGCCGCTAAGATGCTGTGATCGCGCGACGATAAAGATGCCAGGTGGCGTGGCCCACCACCGGGAGAACCACAAGAAGCCCCAAAGATAGAGGGATCAGCGATGCAAACGCCACCAGCGCGACAGTCAGACCGAATGCCAGCATGGGTCCGGGGTTTTCGAAGACGGTGCGCATGCTGGTCAGCATCGCGGTGACGAAATCAACGTCGTGATCAAGCAGGAGTGGCATCGAGATGACGGTCGCCGTGAAGAGGATCGTCGCCAGGACGGCGCCAACCACCGTTCCGACCGCGAGGAAGAACAACCCTTCCGGTGTGGTCAAAACGACGTTGACGAAGGCGTCGAGGGTCGCGGGGATGCGGAAGCCGAGGAAGAGCGCCATCAGCAGACGCACCTGATAGATCCAGATCCAGAAGATGAAGAGCACGACGAAGGCCATCCAGGAAAGCTGGCGTTCGCGTTGACGGAAGACTTCCGAAAGTACGGCCTTCCAGGTGATCGGCTCGCCCAGGCGATGTCGGCGGCTGATTTCGTAGAGGCCGACGGCGACGAAGGGGCCAATCAGCGGGAAGCCGATGGCGACGGGGATGATCATCCATGGGAGGTGATAGTAGCTCAGCATGACGGCGATGAAGATGCCGCCTCCTGCATAGATGGCGCCGAAGAACAGGCCGAACACCGGATACGTTCGGAAGTCACGCCACCCGTCGGCGAATGCGGCCCGTATGTCCTGCATGTGCAGACGGTTGATCTGCAGCTTGGGCAGTGAGCCCCGATCGAGTGCCTGCTGTTCCATGTGTCCCTCCCAAGACATCCGGTTCCTGCGACAATCTGTCAGAAAATGATGATTCCGTTCCTTGATATCCGTCAAGCCGCAAGTCCGTGTCGCGATTTCTCGGTGTCATATGGACTAATCTGCGCTAAAATCGCTGCATGTCCGATGTTGCACGTTCTCAAAAGTGGTTGCCTTACACGGCCCTGTTTCTGGCAGGGGCGGTGTTCACGGCTGTGGTCTTTGTGGGCTGGGTTCGCTTTGGCGGTGACATTTTCCTCACCCTGATCGAAAGCGGGCTCGCCTACTGTTTCTGACTGCGTTCGATGACCGTGACAAATCGGCGCTCACCCTTGCTTCCACATCGAGTTGAATTGCCTTCCCGTGTCCGGAGGTTTATCCGGCATGGCGAAGAGTTTGAATGCAAGGGAATGCCATCATGAAAACGGTCAGGATCTTCTTGTGGGCGGCGGTGGTCGTCATGGCGGGCGTGTTGGGCTGGTTGACCTTTGCCGTCACGCAGTCCGACCAGAAGATTGCCGAAGGGCCGTTCGGCGTGCCGTTCCAGCTCGTTGCCCAGACCGGGCAGCCGATTACCGAGCAGGCGTTCCGCGGCAAGCCGACCGCGCTTTTCTTCGGCTTCACACATTGCCCGGAAGTCTGCCCGACCACGCTGTTCGAGCTTGATGGCTGGCTGAAGCAGGTGGATCCCGAAGCCAAGGGGCTGCAGGCCTATTTCGTGACCGTCGATCCGGAGCGTGATACGCCGGAAATCCTCGGCCGCTACATTTCCAACGTCACGGACCGGGTAACCGGTATCGCCGGCGATCCGGCCAAAGTGGCCGAAGTCGTGAAGGGCTTCCGTGTATATGCCAAAAAGATCCCGCTCGACGAAAGCCAGCCGGACGGCGACTACACCATGGACCACACGGCATCGATTTTCCTGCTGGATGCCGAGGGACGCTTCAAGGGTACGATCGCTTATGGTGAGAACCCGGATACCGCGGTGAAGAAGCTCGAAAACCTTCTCAAGGGTTGATCTCAAGCGCCTTGCCGGAGGTTGCCACGGCCGCGTTTGCGTTGTACCGCAACGCCTGACCGCCCTGACCTTCGAGGAAGACCGATCGTGGCCGAAATCCGCCTCTATGTGACCAGCACTGAAAAGAACGTCAATCGGATCCTCGATCTGATGAGCTTCGCTTTCGGCGAGGAGGACTTTGCCATCGCAACCACCGAGGTCGATGAGAAGGCGGATATCTGGGAAGCCTCCATCTACCTGATGATCGACGAGGAAGACGAGGTCAGGCCTCGCTTCGATGCGCTGCTTGCGGATGAGTTCCCGGACGCGACCATCGAGCGGGAGATAATTCCCGACATCGACTGGATCGCCAAGTCTCTCGAGGGATTGAAGCCGGTCCGCGCCGGTCGCTTCCTTGTCCATGGTTCCCATGATCGCGACAAGGTTCAGCCGCACGACGTCGCCATCGAGATCGATGCAGGCCAGGCCTTCGGTACGGGGCATCACGGCACGACCGCCGGCTGCCTCGAGGTGATCGAAAAGGTCGTTCGCGCCCGCAAGGTGCGCAATGCGCTCGATCTTGGAACGGGTAGCGGGGTGCTTGCGATTGCTGTCCGCAAGCTGCTTCCAGTGCCGGTGCTGGCCACCGATATCGATCCGATCGCGGTGCGTGTGGCGAAGGAAAACGCGCGGCGCAACCAGATCGTCGAAGGCATCGACTTCCGCACGGCACCCGGGTTTCACTCGACGGCGTTTCGCGAATACGGTCCGTTCGACCTCATCATCGCGAATATCCTGGCGCGGCCACTGATCAAGATGGCGCCGCAGCTCGCGACGCATCTGGCGCCCAACGGTTCTGTCGTGCTCTCCGGCATTCTTGCCGAACAGCGCTGGAAGGTCATTGCCGCTTACAGTGCCCATGGGCTGTCGCATGTGAAGACGATCTGGCGCAACGGCTGGGTGACCATTCACTTCACGCAAGGTAAGGGCTGAGACCTAACGTCAGTTTGTCGGATACGAAAAAAAGGCGGCCCCGCAAGGAGCCGCCTTTTTGGCACCGGCATCATGCCGCGCCGAAGTCCGCGAGCGTGGGAGGAGCGCTCAAGCGGATTCTAGGTCGGGCGGTCGCGATCGACCGCCGCTGATCAGATGATCGAACGCTGATGCGGCCGGCGACGCAGTTCATCGCGGGTCAGGCCCATGGCGGCCAGCGATGCGTCGTCGAGCGACAAGAGAGCGCCCGTTGCATAGAGATCGGCACGACGCTGGCGTGCCTCGACAAGATTGTTCAGGGCGGTGCGCAGGAAAGACTTGGCCATCTCTCGGTTCCTTCTTCAAATCGGACGCTTCGTTTCGCGTCCTTGATGATCCCAATATAGTCTTGTCGGCGTTGCTTAGTCAGAGGGGTTCGAGCACGGGAGATCTGCGTTTGCTGCATGGCAACATAAGTCTTGCCTGAAATTGCGGCGTATCTCGTGCTCGCGCCCGGCATATGCCTTGAAACCGTGCGCCGGTGGTGGTGAGGGCGGGGATGCCTTGCTATAAGCGCTGACAGAATCCGAAATCATCGCGAGCCATGTCATGTTTCAGTCCTTCGAGGTCAAATCCACGCCGGTTCACGGCAAGCCCCGCATTGCTGCGCTCCGCGGGTTGTTTGGTGAGCTTGGCATCGACGGATTGCTGGTGCCGCGATCTGACGAATATCTCGGGGAATATGTGCCGGAGTCGGCAGAGCGACTGGCGTGGGCGACCGGTTTTACCGGCTCGGCCGGTATGCTCATGGTCACAGAGACGCTCGCCGTGGTTTTTGTCGACGGCCGCTATGTCACCCAGCTCGCGCAACAGGTCGATGCTTCCGTGTTTACGCCGGGTGATCTTGTCGGTGAGCCGCCGCATAGGTGGATCGAGAACCGTGCGCCGAAGGGCTTCCGCCTCGGCATCGATCCCTGGATGCACACCGGGGCGGAAGTTCGCAGGCTCGAAAAGGCGCTGGCCGACAAGGGGGGAAGCCTCGTGTTTCTGCCGTTCAATCCTGTCGATCGACTTTGGACGGATCGTCCGGCAGAGCCGAAGGGCGCAGTCATGATCCAGGCGCTCAACCAGGCCGGAGTGGCGGCTGCCGACAAGCTAAAGAAGATCGCCACGGAACTGACGGAAAAGAGCCTCGCAGCAGTGCTCATCTCCGATCCGTCGTCCGTGGCCTGGATCTTCAATCTGCGTGGCAACGACGTGCCGCATACGCCACATCCCCTATCTCGCGCGATCATCAGGGCCGATGGCTCGGCCGAACTCTTCCTCGACAGCGAAAAGACCAATCTCGAGGTCGAAAGCTATCTGCGCGGTCTTTGCGAACAGGTCGATCCGGCGCTGTTGGGAGAACGGCTGGCGAAGGTTGCCCAAGGCGGTCAGCGCATCCTCGTTGATCCCGATCTTGCCCCTTACGCGCTTTCTCAGCTGATCCGCGATAGCGGTGGCGAGGTCGTCGAAGGCAATGACCCCGCAAAACTTGGTCGTGCGGTGAAGAACATGGTCGAGCTCAACGGCTCGGCGGCGGCGCATCTGCAGGATGGCGTTGCCGTGGTGGAGTTTCTCCATTGGTTCGACGAGCAGCCCCATGGCAGCCTGACCGAGATTGCCGCAGCGCAGAAGCTGGAAGCCGTCCGTACGGCTGTCGGGCAGCGCATGCAGAACCCACTCAAGGATATTTCTTTCGACACGATCTCCGGTGCCGGTGAGAACGCCGCGATCATGCATTACCGTGTAACGACCGAGAGCGATCGCCAGATCCGTTCCGGCGAGATGTTCCTGATCGATTCGGGCGCGCAATATGTGAACGGTACGACCGACATCACCCGGACGCTTGCCGTCGGTGAGGTGCCGGAAGAGCAGAAGCGATTCTTCACCCTAGCCTTGAAGGGCATGATCGCGATCAGCACGGCACGTTTTCCGAAGGGCACACGCGGCTGCGATCTCGATCCCCTGGCTCGTATCGCGCTCTGGAAGGCCGGTGCCGATTTCGCCCATGGCACGGGCCATGGCGTCGGCTCCTATCTCTCGGTGCATGAAGGGCCGCAGCGTATCGCGCGGCTTTCGACGCAGGAGCTGCTGCCCGGCATGATCCTGTCGAACGAGCCCGGCTATTATCGTCCCGGCAGCTTCGGCATCCGGATCGAGAACCTCATTTATGTTCGCGAGGCGGAGGTCATCGAGGGCGGGGACCAGCCCATGCTCGGCTTCGAGACGCTCACCTTTGTGCCGATCGACCGGAACCTCATTGTCGAGGACCTGCTGACCCGCGACGAGCTGCAGTGGCTCGACGCCTATCATGCCAAAACCCGCGAAGAGCTGTTGCCGTTGATTTCCGATACTGCAACGAAGCGGTGGCTGGAGCAGGCGACGGCGCCGTTTGCGCGCTGAAATCAGCCGAGGACGTGCCGCATCAGCATGACGACGGCCCAACCGCCGATCAGCATGGGAATGGCCGAGAAACGCAAACCGATGAGAAGGGCCGCCGCCATGGCGACCTTCACATCGATTTCTCCGTAGAAGAAGGCAGGTGCGACAAGCGTGGTCAGCACCGCAGCCGGTACAGCGTTGAGCGCAGCCTCAAGCCGGGGTGGCATGGTCTTCAGCCGCTTGACCAGCACATACCCGCCGATGCGGGTGAGGAAGGTCGCAACGGCCGCAGCGGCGATCAGCAACGTCATATAGGGCGTCAGAAGCGTGCTCATCGCGCGGTCTCCTCTGCAGCCTTGGTCGCCGGCGGGAGAGGAAGCAGTGCTGCGAGCAACACGCCTGCAAGCGCGCCGATGCTGATGTGCCAGGGGGTGCCCACGAAATGCTGGGCAGCGACCGAAACGACCGCACTCACCGTCACGATCAGCAGGAAATTGCCGCGCTTGCGGAAGCCGAGCACCAGCCCAAAGAAGTAGATCGGTAGCAATACGTCGATCCCGGAATCGGCGGGGTTGCCAATCACGCTGCCGAGGGCACCACCAAGCGCGCTCATGGCGACCCAGGGCACGTAGATCATGGTGCCAAACCCGAAGTACCAGGGAAAGCTCACTTCCTTGCCGCTTTCACCACGGGCGACAGCTTCTGCAAATTGCGGGTCGGTCAATAGGAAGAAGCTCAGGAGTTTCTGCGGCAGGGTGAAGTGATCGATGAAAGGCGTCAGGGCTGCCGAATAGAGGATATGCCTGAAATTGACCGCAAGGATCGAGAGGACCACGATCCACATCGGAACTGCCTGGCCGAAAAGCTCTATGCCGACCAGCTGGCTTGCGCCGGCATAGACCGTCGCGCTCATCAAGGCGGCTTCGGCGACCGTCTGGCCGTTCGCAACGGCGACCGCGCCGAAGAGAACGGCAAAAGGGCTGGCTGAAATGATGACAGGCAGCGCTTTCAGCGCGCCTTCTGCAAAGGGAGATCGGGACATCATAGACTTCTCGCGTTCTTCTGCTGGCTAATGCCTGTCGCTCAGATCGACAAACCAATTCCGCTGATGGAACGACGACCGCCATTGATGAATGGCATTGCCATCCGAGCTGGATTTCCGTCTTGTCGAAAAGTCGCATCCGATGTGGAGGAAAGGCAGATGGAGAAGGATCTGATCAGTCGCGAGGACAAGGAGCGGCTGTTGCTCAAGGTCCAGCGTCACCTGTCCGACGAGGTTAAAACGGAGTTCGGGCGCTTCGAGGTGGAGACGCTCGTCGACCTCGTAGCGCGGCTTGTCGGGCCGCACTACTACAACAAGGGCCTGCGGGACGCGCAGGCGCTGCTTGCCCGCCAGATCGACCCGATCAACGATGCGTTCTACGAAATGGAGCGCCTGCCGGAGGCCTGACTATTTCTTTGGCCGGATCTGGAACGTGTGTTCCTGACCCGGGAAGACGCGGTCCTTGACCTCGGATGCATAATCGCTGGCCGCCTTGTCGATGACCTCGGCGAGTTCGCTGTAGTGCTTGACGAAGCGCGGCTTGAACTCGTTGAACAGGCCCAGCATGTCGTCCGACACTAGGATCTGGCCGTCGCAGGCCGGCGAGGCGCCGATGCCGATCGTTGTGGCCTTAACGGTCGCCGATATTTCGCGTGCCAGCGGCTCGACCGTGCCCTCGATGACCATGGCAAAGGCGCCGGCCTCGTCGATCGCCTTTGCATCGCGGCGGATCTTGTTCTGCTCGGCTTCACTGTGGCCCTTCGAGCGGTAACCGCCCGACGTATTCACCTGTTGCGGCATCAGGCCGATATGGCCGAAGACCGGCACGCCGCGGGTAACGAGAAACTCAACGGTTTCGGCCATTTCGGCGCCGCCCTCGAGCTTCACGCCGTCGCAGCCGGTTTCCTTCATCAGGCGCACCGCGTTGCGGAATGCCTGTTCCTTGCTCTCCTGATAGGAGCCGAAGGGCAGGTCGACGATGACGCAGGCGCGCGTCGTACCGCGCATGACGGCCTGGCCGTGGGCCACCATCATGTCCATGGTCACGCCGACGGTCGTGTCCATGCCGTAGAGCACCATGCCGAGGCTGTCGCCGACGAGCAGAAGGTCGCAATGCCGATCGAGGATCCGCGCGATCGGTGTGGTGTATGCTGTCAGCGACACGATCGGACGATTGCCCTTCAAGGCCGTGATATCGGCCGGGGTGAAGCGCTTCTGGCGGGGTGGTGTGCTCATGTCAGGCGGCCTCCATGCCGGTGGCGGCCGCTTGGCCGATGATGCGGTTGTCGAGAAGCTTCGTCTTGCCGAAGCGGACATAAAGGAGCACGAGCGCGGAACCAGTGACCGTTTCCATGCGCTCAAGCGTGCGCGGGTTGCGGATGGCGACGACTTCGGGTTCTGCCAGCGGTTCGGTGCGCAGGAAGTCGATCAGTCTTTCTTCCAGTGTCGCTACATCGCGGATGCCGGTCAGCAGGAGACGATCGGCTTCGGCCAGCGTCTTCGGGACAATGACGGCGGCGGCGCGCTCGGCCGGCGAGAGATAGACATTGCGCGACGAGCAGGCCAGACCATCGGCCTCACGCACCGTTGCGACAGGCACGACGCGGACGGGCTGTGCGAGATCCTCGACCATCTTCTGGATGATGGTGACCTGCTGATAGTCCTTTTCGCCGAAGTAGGCGGCATCCGGCTGGACGATGTTGAAGAGCTTGGTGACGACAGTCGCCACGCCGGCGAAATGACCCGGGCGGGCCTCGCCTTCGAGCTCCGAGCCGAGTTTTGGCAGATCGACGACCGTCTGCATCGGTTCGGGATACATGTCTTCGACGCCGGGGGCGAAGAGATAATCCACGCCTGCGTCTTCCAGCATGGCGCTGTCGCGGTTGAGATCGCGGGGATACTTTTCCAAGTCTTCGTTCTTGCCGAATTGAAGCGGGTTGACGAAGATCGAGACGACGGTGACGTCGTTTTCAGACTTGGCACAGCCGACAAGGCTCAAATGGCCCTGATGCAGGTAACCCATGGTCGGCACGAAGCCGATGGTCTGGCCGGCACGGCGGCGGGGCGCGAGCTTCTGTCGCAAAGCGGCGATCGTGGTGACGATTTCCATGACCGGCGTCCTCCCTGTCTTCTCACTGGCTCGGCTCTAGCGCTTGCCGC
>JAIXSF010000065.1 GCA_027484835.1 Rhizobiaceae bacterium
GGGATGATAGAGCCGCTCTGCGTAACGCGCGAGCTTGGCGCAGATGACGCCCGCCGTGTAGCTGTTCTCGGTTGCCCCGCGCATCCGACCGATGCGGCCGTCCTCCGTCAGTTCGACGTCGAGCGCGCAGGTGGATGGACAGTCATGCGGACAGGCCGTATGACCGAGCGACCGGTTTCGGAGGGGGCTCTGAATGTTCATGGGCCGGTTATAGGCCATGGCCGGAACGCTCAAAAGCCCCATTCGAACAATTCATCACTGCCATCGGAACCGCTCATGAATTATCGCCACATCTATCACGCGGGCAATTTTGCCGATGTGCTCAAACATCTCGTTCTGTCGCGGCTGATCGTCTACCTGCAGCAGAAGGACAAGGCCTTCCGCGTGCTCGATACCCATGCCGGGATCGGGCTCTACGACCTTTCTTCGGAGGAAGCACAGAAGACCGGCGAATGGCTTGAAGGCATCGGCAAGATGATCGATGCGGAGCTGCCGGAGAAGGTCGCAGAAATCATGGCGCCCTATCTGGATGCAGTGAAGGCTCTCAATCCGGATCGGGAGACCGGCGGTCCCTTGCAGAAATATCCGGGCTCGCCGAAGCTCGCACGAGATCTCTTCCGCCCGCAGGATCGCCTCTCGGCGATGGAATTGCATCCGGACGATTCACGTGCCTTGTCGCGCCTGTTCGAAGGCGATTATCAGGTCCGCGTGACCGAGCTCGACGGCTGGCTGACCTTGAATGCGCATCTGCCGCCGAAGGAAAAGCGCGGCATCGTGCTGGTCGATCCGCCCTTCGAGAAGGAGGGCGAATACGAGCGGCTGGTGGATGGTCTTGCCAAGGCACATCGGCGTTTTGGCAATGGCGTCTATTGCCTTTGGTATCCGATCAAGAAGGGCGCCCCGATCAAGGAATTCCACGAGGCGCTGCAGGCGCTCGAGATCCCGAAGATGCTCTGCGCCGAACTGCATGTTAAAAGCGATCGCGAGCAGACGGGGCTTTCCGGCACCGGCCTCATCATCGTCAATCCACCCTTCACGCTGAAGGACGAGATGCATCTGGCCCTTCCCGAACTGAAGCGGTTGATGGCGCAGGACCGATACGCTTCGCATCGCTGCTTCTGGCTGCGCGGCGAAGACTGAGCGGGAGGTTCGAGCGGATGGGACGTTACACCGGCTTCATTGCCTTCGGGCTGATGCTTGCGGCGGCAGCTGTCTACAGCTTCCTTCCGCACGACGCTGCCACAGAACGCCCCACCTCCACTGCCTCCTCCGAGACGCCGTCAAAGCGACCGAAGGCAGATCAGGCTGCCGTGCCGCCCCCGTCCACCTCCACTATCCCGCAGGGCAGTGGTTTCGATTTCTATGTGCTGGCACTGTCCTGGTCGCCGACCTTCTGCGACAGCGAGGCGGCAGGCCGCAATCGCGAGCAATGCGGCGCCGACAAGGATTTCAGCTGGGTCGTTCACGGGCTCTGGCCGCAGAACGATCAAGGCTGGCCGGAAAACTGCCAGACATCAGAGGGTGCCCGTGTTCCCGAACGGATCGGACGCACGGTCATGGACATCATGCCGAGCATGGGGTTGATCGGCCACCAGTGGCGCAAGCACGGTTCCTGCTCGGGCCTGCCGATGAGCGACTACTTCAAACTCGTTCGCCAAGCTCATGATCGCATTCGCATTCCGAGCGAACTTTCCACGGTCGACGTGGAAAGCCGGACCTCGCCGCAGGCGGTAGAAGCCGCCTTCATCCGCAGCAATCCCGGTCTCCAGCGCTCGGCAATCGCGGTCACCTGTGATAGGGACAGAGTCGACGAAGTCCGGATCTGTCTCGACACGAGGCTCGGCTTCCGCCCGTGCCCGGAGGTCGACAGCCGGTCGTGCCGTCGCTCCGAAATCACGATCCCGCCCATCCGTTAAGTCCGCCACAAGAGCCACAGGAAACCGTCATGAAGCTGCTCTTCGCGCCCGCCTCGCCCTATTCCTCCAAGGTCCGCATGGCGGCCCGCCACCTTGGCATTCCACTCGAGGAGATCCGCGTCAACACGGCGGAAAATCCGTCGGAGCTTGTCGACGCCAATCCGCTCGGCAAGATCCCGACGCTGATCACCGATGACGGCACCGCCATCTTCGACAGCCGCGCCATCATGCATTACCTGCACCGGATCGGCGACAAGCGTCTCTATCCGAAGAAGGATGAAAAGCGGACCGAAGCCGAGGTCGTGGAAGCCCTGGCCGATGGCATCAGCGACTGCCTGCTCGCGATCGTCTATGAGAAGCGCTTCCGTCCGCCGGAACTGGTGAGCCAGGATGCCATCGACCGCCAGTGGGCAAAGATCAATCGCAGCCTCGACTATCTCGACAGGCATCTGCCGAAGGTCGGCAAGAAACTGCATGGCGGCCATTTCGCCCTGGCTTCGACGCTCGGCTACCTGATGCTGCGTTTCCCGGGCGAATGGGAAAACGGGCGTGCAGCCCTCACCGAATGGCCGGCGACGTTTGCGAAGGCTTTCGAGCCCTACCCTGCCCTCAGGCCCAAGGCCTGAACTTCGCTCAACACGCAGACATAAAAAAAGCCGGGATCGCTCCCGGCTTTCTAATCTGGTCTGATCGGGCGATCAGAACTTCACGCCCATGCCGACCTTGACCGAGTGGTCGTCGAAGCCCTTGGTGACAGTGGTGCCACCGAGGTTGAAGTCGCGCTTCTGGTAGTCGCTGTAGCGATACTCGACGCGGGCAGTGATGTTGTCGGTGACGAAGGTTTCGACACCGGCGCCGACCGTGTAACCGGCTGCCAGCTTCTCATCGTTGGTGCCATTGCCTTCCAGCTCGTGGTTGGCGACGGCAACACCGGCCGTACCATAGACGAGGAAGGGGTTCAGGTCGTAACCGACGCGGCCGCGAACCGAGCCGTTGACGCCCTGGGTGCCCTTGAGGCCAGCGCCAGCCGAACCGTCTTCGCCGTTGTAGCTGATGTCAGCTTCACCACCGTAAACGATCGAGCCGCTCTGCATGTTGTAACCACCGTAAACGGTGCCGCCGAGACCCTTGGCGTCACGGCCTTCCGTCGAGCCGGTGAACTTGCCGAAGTCGTATGTCGCGCCGCCGCCGAGATAGGCGCCAGACCAGTTGCCGGCCGGCGCAGAGTAAGATTCGGTTGCAGCCGGAGCTTCCGGTGCCTGGTAGATCGCGTCTGCGGCCTGAGCGGCGAATGCGACGACGGTGGTGGCAGATGCCAGAAGCATGATCTTGAGGTTACGCATGTTAGTCTCCTTTCAGTTCCGGGCCGCTCTTCACTAAGAACCAACGGCGGCCTGAACGTTAGTGGGTAGTCCCTGTCCGTTCCGAGTGTCTAAATGAATACAAATTGAGGAATTGGAAGAGCCAAAATGTGAATTCATTGTGGCATGCCAGTGACCAAATCGGGACGTTGCTTAAAAGACACAAACGATTCGTTAACCATAACAAATGGTTTACGCGATATACTAAAGGTGGCCGAAAGTTATACTGACTCTATACGAACCCACACCGAAGCAATCAGTCCCGAAAGTTTCGGTATGACCCGGTTTAAATATCGCGGTCGCGCCATATATGCAGCGCAACAGCTCAGGCAGAACAAGGTTAGATCGATGCAGAACGGCATCCCGAAGGTGGCTTTGGTCACCGGATCCGCAAAACGACTTGGACTCGCAATCGCCGAAGACTTGGCGGCGCATGGATTTGCCGTGGCATTGCATGCCAACGGCTCGCTGGATGCGGCCGAGGCCGCGGCCGCGGACCTCAGGGCCCGGGGGATGAAAGCGATCGCGCTCCAAGCCGACCTCGGCAATATTTCCGAGACGGCCTCCCTCATTTCGCAGGCGGAAGCAGAATTCGGCCCGGTCGGTTTGCTCGTCAACAATGCCTCGGTCTTCGAAGACGACTCGGCCGTCGACTTTGATCCCGAGATCTTCGACCGGCACTTCAACGTGCATGTCAGAGCGCCAGCGATCCTCAGTGGCGCCCTCGTCAAGGCCCTGCCGGAGGACCGGGCCGGCCTCATCGTCAATATTATCGATCAGCGGGTGCTGGCGCTGAAGCCGACCTTCTTCTCCTACACGCTATCCAAGGCGACGCTCTGGACAGCCACGCAAACGCTGGCCCAGGCCTTTTCGCCGCGCGTGCGGGTCAACGCAATCGGCCCCGGCCCTACCCTTATCTCCGAGCGGCAGCGGCCGGAGGATTTCCAGGCACAGGTGGACAGCCTTCCGCTCAAGCGCGGCCCGTCGCTCGACGAATTCGGCCGTACGATCCGCTTTCTTTTTGACACGCCGTCGATCACCGGCCAAATGATCGCCTTGGATGGAGGCCAACATCTGATTTGGCACGGCACGGAGATCAATGAATGAATGGAGGAAAGCTGCCCGATGGCGGCATTCTCTATGACGGCACGGAAGACGATGACGACGACGTCGTGGTGGACGTGGATGCCACTCGCCCCGGCATCGAGATCGACTGGCATGTCGACGGACTGGACGAGACAGGGCTCACTGGCGCCGAACTGATCGGCGAATTCGTCAAGCGACTGCCGAATGCGCCCGGCGTCTACCGGATGCTGAACAAGGACGGCGACGTCATGTATGTCGGCAAGGCCCGCAGCCTGAAGAAGCGCGTCAGCAATTATGCGCAAGGCCGTGTGCATTCGAACCGCCTGTCGCGCATGGTGCGGGAAACCGTGCACATGGAATTCGTCACGACCCGGACCGAGGTCGAGGCGCTTTTGCTTGAAGCCAATCTCATCAAGCGCCTTCGGCCGCGCTACAACGTGCTGCTGCGCGACGACAAGAGCTTCCCCTATATCCTGATCACCGGCGACAGCCGGTCGCCGGCGATCTACAAACATCGCGGCGCGCGCGCCCGCAAGGGCGACTATTTCGGCCCCTTTGCCTCGGCAAGCGCGGTCGGCCGGACGATCAATTCGCTGCAGCGGGCCTTCCTTCTGCGCACCTGCACGGACAGCGTCTTCGAGAGCCGCACCCGTCCCTGCCTGCTCTATCAAATCAAGCGCTGTTCCGGTCCGTGCACACACGAGATCAGCGATCAGGACTATGCCGGTCTGGTGCGCGAGGCGAAGGACTTCCTCTCTGGAAAAAGCCAGAACGTGAAGGAAGCGATGGCGCGTGCGATGAACGAAGCGGCCGAGGATCTCGACTTCGAACGCGCCGCCGTGTTTCGCGATCGTCTTGCTGGTCTCAGCCATGTCCAGAGCCACCAAGGCATCAATCCGGCAGGTGTCGAAGAAGCGGATGTCTTCGCCATCCACCACGAAGGCGGGCTTTCGTGCATTCAGGTCTTCTTCTTCCGCGCCAGCCAGAACTGGGGCAATCAGGCCTATTTCCCGAAGGCCGATCCGCAGCTGAGCGCGGCGGAGGTGCTCAACTCGTTCCTCGCGCAGTTTTATGACGACAAGCCTGTGCCGCGGCTGATCTTGCTCTCCGAAGAGGTCGAGGAGCAGGACCTGCTGGCCACCGCGCTTTCGGAAAAAGCCGGCCACAAGGTGGCGATCAGCGTGCCGCAGCGCGGGGAAAAGAAGGATCTCGTCGATCACGTGAATGCCAATGCCCGCGAGGCGCATGGGCGCAAGCTCGCCGAAACCGCATCGCAGTCCCGGCTGCTAGCTGGCCTCGCCGAGACCTTCCAGCTGCCTTACGTGCCGCGCCGCATCGAGATCTACGACAACTCGCACATCATGGGCACCAATGCCGTAGGCGGCATGGTGGTCGCGGGGCCGGAAGGCTTCGTGAAGGGCCAGTATCGCAAGTTCAACATCAAATCGACCGACATCACGCCGGGCGACGACTTCGGCATGATGCGCGAAGTGATGACCCGCCGCTTCTCGCGCCTTTTGAAGGAAGAGGGCA
>JAIXSF010000034.1 GCA_027484835.1 Rhizobiaceae bacterium
CCCGGGCTCCCTTGCCCCCCTATCCGGCTAGATCAAGTCAATGTTCGACAAGTATTCTCGTTGCGTAGATGTGGCGGATTACGCAGAGACCTCTTCTATGCCAGATCTCGAGCAGGCGCGCTCCCTGCTCGGGCCAGCAACCTGATCGCCGACTTGAACGAGAGGGTATGCTTTTGTCAAACAGTAGCACTGGGAATGCACGCGCATGCCGCTTCGAAAACGTCTCCAAAGGCGACGACAACAGATTTATCTCTGCGGACACGGGCCGACCGCGCAAGCGCTTCAAGATCTTCGAACGCCGAACGGCCTGCGCGCTTGACAACAGATGAATGAACATATTTTAATCATGCATACAAACCGGGCACCGAGCCCGTAAAATCTCACATCGACGACATCGTCAACGGGCAACAGAGCCCCACAACGCCCCGGCAACCGGGATCCGCGTTGTGGGTTTTTTTGCGTTTGGAAACACATGCTGGACCCAGTAAAGATCGGCATTCTCTATTCGACGACCGGCCCCTATGGCGCGATGGGCCGCGATGCACGCGACGGCGTCGAATTCGCATTTCATGAATACAAGCGGGCTGGAGGCACACGCGTCCAACCGGTCTTCTTCGATCCCCATGCCGATCTCGCCGCCTATCTCGAAGGGGCACGAAGCCTGATCCGCGATGATGGCTGCCGCCACATCATCGGCACCATCACCTCTGCCGCCCGCAAGGAAGTGCTGCCGCTCGTCGAGAAGCATGATGGCCTCCTCTGGTACATGTGCCCCTATGAAGGCTTCGAAGCCAACGAGAACGTCATTTACATCGGCGGCTGCCCGAACCAGCACCTGATCCCGCTCTTTGAACACCTCATCCCCCGCCATGGCGCCCGCCCCTATCTGGTCGGGGCAAACTACGTCTGGGGCTGGGAAATGAACCGGCTGGCACGCGAACTCGTGGCCAATGCCGGCGGCACGGTGCTCGGCGAACGCTACCTGCCGCTGGAAGAAACGGCCGTCGAGCGCATCATCGCCGACATCGCCGAAAAGCGCCCGAGCTTCATCCTGAACAATCTCATCGGCCCCTCGAGTTACGCGTTTCTTGAAGCGATGCACGAACTTGGCAAACGTGACCCGGCGTTTCTGCCCGAAAACTGCCCCGTCGCCAGCTGCGACCTTCAGGAGAGCGAACTCGATGAAATCGTAGCCGGTGCAGCCCTAGGCCAGCTCTGCGCCGCCTCCTATTTCGATACGCTCGACAGCCCGGAGAACCGCGACTTCAAGGCACGTCTCCGCGACTTCAATCCAGAGATCCGCCGGGTCTCCAGCATCTTTGCCGGAACCTATACGGCGGTCACCATGTGCATTGCCGCCCTTGAGGCGTCGCCGGACAGCGAGCCTGCGACCGTCCGGCGGCAGGTCCATGAAAGAACCTGGCCCGGCTTGTTCGGTGCCATGACCGTCGATCCGGTCACCAACCACGCAGCCCTACCCTTCCTGCTCGGGCGCATCAATGCCGAGCGTGGATTCGATGTCATCGCGACCCGGCCGCCCCTGGCTGCCGACCCCTACCTGACAGGCAGGAGTACGCGCCGCGAACCTCTTCTGAGGGTGGTGTCATGATCGCCAAAACCCCGAACTTCACCGGCTGGCGTGTCGTCATCCTCGCGGAAGACGATGCGAACACCGAACGGCTCCGGCGCCAGCTGGCACTTCTCGGGCTGTCCGCCACACTCCAGTGGCTGCCTCTCTCCGAAGACGATTTGCCCGATCTCGTGATTGTCGATGCCGATCGCGGCTGGGACGAGCTCCTGCCCTGGGCGAAGCGTAAGCCCGCCCGGCCCGTGGCAGCCCTCCTCGGCTCCGAAGCGCCGGGACGCATCGCCTGGGCCATCGACTGCGGCGCGACATCCTTCATTCCAAAGCCCGTTTCGGCCTCGACCATTTATCCCGCCCTGGTGCTTGCAGTCAGCGCCTACGAGCAGCGCCTGGAGGACGAGGCACGCATCGCAAGGCTTGAAGAACGCTTGAAGCTCCGCCCCATCGTCTTCGCAGCGGTCAACCGCCTGAAGGCAGAACGGCAGCTCGATGATGAACAGGCCTATGTCCTTCTGCGGACCTGCGCCATGCGTCGCCGCATGCCGATCGAACAACTGGCAGCAATGCTGGTCGGCGGGCTTGAAACTCTATGCGAGGCCGGCTGATGCGTATCTTCAGGGAAATTGCCCGCCAACCGGCCGCCTTGTTCGGTCTTATCGTGATTGCATGCCTGCTGGTCGGCGCTCTCGGCGCACCGCTCTTTGCACCGTTCGATCCCGATGAGCAGATGTTCGATGGGCTCACCTTGGAGGGCGCTCCCATGCCGCCCGGCGGTCCATTCGTGCTCGGGACGGACACGCTCGGTCGCGATCTCCTTTCCCGCATGCTTTTCGGCGCGCGGACCTCGCTGATCATCGGCCTCGTTGCAAATGGGGTCGCGGTCACCATCGGACTGCTGGTCGGGATTACGGCTGGCTATATGCGTGGCTGGGCCGGCAATCTGATGATGCGCTTCACGGATCTGATGATGGCCTTCCCTGCCCTGCTGCTTGCAATCGTGCTCGCAGCACTCCTCAAGCCGAGCCTGTGGATCGTCGCCATGGTGATCGCGCTGGTCAACTGGGTGCAGGTTGCGCGGATCGTCTACACCGAGACGCGCGGGCTCGTTGAACGTGACTTCATTCTTGCCCAGCGCTCGCTCGGCGCCGGTCATGCACGCATTCTCTTCCTGCACATTCTCCCGCATCTCGTGCCGACGGCCATTGTCTGGGGGACGCTCGGGATTGCGACGACCGTACTGCTCGAGGCGACGCTCTCCTTTCTCGGCATCGGGGTTCAGCCACCCGACCCGTCCTGGGGAAACATCATCTTCGAGAGCCAGAGCTATTTCCAGGCGGCTCCCTGGCTGGTCTTCTTCCCCGGCGCCGTCATCCTTCTGACTGCCCTTGCCTTCAATCTGGTCGGAGATGCCCTGCGCGACATCCTTGATCCCACGCAGCGGGGGAGAGGCTGATGTTGGCTCTTCTCGGAAAACGGCTGGTCCAGTCGGTGTTCATCCTGTTCGGCGTGGCCGCGATCACCTTCGTGCTTCTCTACGCCCTGCCGGCGGATCCGGCCCGCATGCTCGCAGGACGGAGCGCTACGACGCAGACGGTCGAAAACATCCGCAAGGAACTGGGCCTCGACAAACCGCTGCCAGTACAGTTCGCCCAGTATGTCGGCGGGCTCGCGCAAGGAGACCTCGGTCGATCCTATGCCCAGAAGACCGAGGTCGTGACGTTGATCGCGGCTCGGCTGCCGGCAACACTGACCCTGATGGCCGCCGGGATCTTTCTCGAGGTGCTGCTCGGAGTCGTGCTGGGCGCGATCGCAGCCCTCAATCGCGGCGGCCTACTCGACCGCACCGTCATGATGTCGGCCTTTATCGGGGTCTCGGCACCCCAGTTCGTGGTCGCCCTGCTGCTTCTCTATGTTTTCGCAGCAACGCTCGGCTGGTTCCCGATGTCCGGTTACGGCTCGGCAGCGCATGTCGTTCTGCCTGCG
>JAIXSF010000194.1 GCA_027484835.1 Rhizobiaceae bacterium
GGTCAAGGTGATGAACGCCGATCGCTTCGATCTCGAAGCATAAGGGCTGAAGCTGTAGGGCTCGTGCTTTGAGCCCTAGTGCGGATAGACAAAAGCCGGAGATGCGACTGCATCTCCGGCTTTTTCTCATTATGGGCCCAGGTTGCGCTGAAATCTTGCGCTCAGAAACCGCTGGCGAGGCGGCGGCGCAGGTCCTTGATGTCGGGTGCAGCACGCTCCATGAGACGCCGCTCCCAGCCGAGCGCCGTTTCGACAATCACACCGAGATCGTCGTATTTTGGCACCCAGCCCAGCACTTGCTTAGCCAGCGTGGAATCCGCAACCACCAGCGGGGCATCGCCTGGACGGCGCGGAGCATAGTCGACGCGGAAATCGACATTCGTTGCGCGACGAACCGCCTCGACGATATCGAGGACAGAGTAACCCTTGCCATAGCCGCAATTGGCGACCAGCGGGCCGCCGCCGTCGCGCAGATAGCGGAGCGCCTGGAGATGCGCATCGACGAGATCGTTGATGTGGATATAGTCGCGCACACCCGTTCCATCCGGGGTGTCATAATCGGTCCCGTAGACCGACATTGCCGTGCGCTTGCCCAGTGCCGCCTCGCAGGCAACCTTCAGCAGGTGCGTTGCGCCTGCAGCGGAATTTCCTGCGCGGCCCTTCACGTCGGCACCGGCCACGTTGAAATAGCGAAGCGCGACGTAACACAGACCATGGGCGCGCGCGGTATCGCGCAGCATCATCTCGCTCATCAGCTTCGATTGGCCGTAAGGGGACTCCGGTCGCAAAGGCGCGTCTTCACGAACCGGCACCGGTTTGTCCGGCAGTCCGTAAACCGCCGCGGTCGACGAAAAGATCACCTTGGAAATGCCGGCCTTGACTGCCGCCGCCAGAAGGCGTCGCGTGTTTTCCGTGTTGTTTTCGTAATAGTTGAGGGGATCGTTGATCGATTCCGGTACCACGATCGAGCCGGCGAAATGGATGATCGCCTCGATATCGTTTTCGGCAAAGACCTGTTTCAGCACGGAGGCTTTACCGATATCGCCCAAATAAAAGCGTGCTGCCGGTGCCACGGCCCAGCGAAAGCCGGTGGACAGTCGATCGACGACGACCACCTCTTCCCCAGCATCGAGGAGAGCCCAGACCATGTGGCTGCCAATGAAGCCAGCGCCACCCGTTACCAAGATCGCCATGACTTTTCTTCCCGTTGTTCTTCTTGTCGGAAGAGAAAACCACGGGCATCTTGCAAAGTGCTTATTAAAGGCGATCAAGCTACTGAAATAGCTTATCTATTTAGAATTCTCGTTAAGCCGGAGTAAGCACTTTCGCTCAAATTTTAGCGATAGGTCGGCCCCCGACCATCCAGACCTCAGAGAGCCTTGATGTATCGGCTCAGTCGCTCGGCGGCATCGGCGATATGTGCCGGGTTGCGAAGGAAGCAGGCGCGCAGGAAAGGCAGACCGCCTTGGCCAAACGCGGTGCCAGGCGCCATGCCGACGCCCGTCTTGTCAACGATGTCGAGTGCCGCCTGCCGGCTGTCGGTGATGCCATCGATCTTCAGGAAGGCATAAAGCGCGCCCTCGGGTTTCAGCGTCTCCACGCGGTTGGTCGCGATCAGAGCATCGCAGAGAATATCGCGTGAGGCTGTCGCGCGGGAGATGTTCTCGCGCACGAATTCGTCGCCCTGATCGAGGGCCACGACGGCGCCACGCTGCATGAACTGCGCGACACCGGACGTCGAATACTGGATGAGGTTCTCGAGCACCTGCCCCAGTGCCGGTGGCGCCACGATCCAGCCAACGCGCCAACCGGTCATCGACCAGTTCTTCGAAAAGGAATTGGCAAATATCACCTTGTCGCCCTCCTCCATGACGTCGAAGAAGGACGGGGCCCGCTCGGATGCACCGTAGTAGTAGAGCGCATAGATCTCGTCGGCGAGGATCCAGATCCCATGTCGGCGGGCAATATCGAGGATCGCCTTCAGATCGTCACGGGTCGCCGTCCAGCCCGTCGGGTTGGACGGCGTGTTGATAAACAGCGCCTTCGTCTTCGGGGTGATCGCCTTTTCCAGGCGCTCGAGGTCGAGCATCCAGCGACCATCGGTGAAGGAGAGCGGCACGCAGACGGATGATGCACCGGCGAGATCGATCGCCGAGACGATGTTCGGCCAGCAGGGCGAGAGGTAGATCATCTCGTCGCCTGGCGAAGTCAGAGCCTGCACCGCAAGTGCAATCGCCTGCATGCCCGATGCCGTTACATAGAAATGCTCGACCGGCAGGTCGACGGCGAAGTGGCGCTTGTAATAGTTCGAAAGGGACTGGCGAAGTTCCGGAATGCCGCGCTGCCAAGTGTAAAATGTTTCACCGCCCAGCAAGGCTTCGCTCGCCGCACGATTGATGAAATCGGGCGTTGGCAGATCGCCCTCGCCCGCCCAGAGTGGAAGCAGTCCGTCACGGCCCCGCGCGTAGTTTATGATCTCGACGATACCGCTTTCCGGTGCGGCGAGAGCGCGGGGGCTGAGACTGTCCAGCAATGTCATGGATTTTCACTCCTTCGATCGGTCGGACGTGTCTAACCGATCATCGGGCAAAAATCCCATGATATTCGTTGAGGGAGAAATCGATCTTGCTGATGGATCCCCGCCCGCAGCGCAGACGGGGATGCTCGAATTCAGCGCGTTTTCAGGAGATCACGGATCTCGGTGAGAAGCTGGACGTCGGCCGGCGGCGGTGCCGCATCGGCAACCTTTTGCTCTTCCTTTTCCATCGACTTGCGCAGCGTGTTCACACCCTTGACCATCAGGAAGATGATCCAGGCGAGAATCACGAAGTTGATGACGACCGTGATGAAGTTGCCGTAGGCGAAGACCGCTCCCTGCTCACGGGCGGCGGCAAGCGAGTTTGCCGTGACGTTGCTGCTCAAAGGCAGGAAATAGTTCGAAAAATCGAAGCCCCCGAAGATGACCCCGACCACCGGCATGACGATGTCCTGTACCAGCGAGTTGACGATCAGCCCGAAAGCCCCGCCGATGATGACACCGACCGCAAGGTCCATGACGTTGCCGCGTGCGATGAAAGTCTTGAATTCCTGTAGCATGCCCCTGCTCCTCAATGGTCCGACATCGGACCGGTGGAGAACCGGTCCGATCCTATGGTTAATCAATCTTCACGCTTTCGAAAATGGTAATTCGGCACAGGCCGATATCCGGGTTCGACTAAGGTCAATATTCGAAACGATTTCAAAAGGCGCAGACTTGCCTTAAGGTTCCCGCTCGGGCGCAGTCGAGGAGGAAAAGGTGTTCCCAGGCTGGATCATCGTTGCGTCAGCGATCGGTTATCTTTTGCTCCTGTTTGCCGTGGCAAGCTACGGCGACCGCAAGACACGTGTGCATGGCGTTCCTCCGGGAGGACGGCCGGTCGTCTACGCGCTCAGCCTTGCGGTCTACTGCACGTCCTGGACCTATTTTGGCGGCGTGGGGCTTGCGGCCGAGCGCGGCCTCGAATTCATGGCGATCTATATCGGGCCGATCCTGATGTACACGCTTGGCATGCCGATCCTGCGGCGGATCGTCGAGCTCGCCAAGACCGAGAAGATCACGTCCGGCGCCGACTTTGTCGCGGCGCGCTATGGCAAGAACCCTGTCGTCGGGATGCTGGTGACGATCATCTATCTGGTCGGCATCATCCCCTATATCGCCCTGCAGCTGAAAGCGGTCTCAAGCTCGGTTGCCGCCGTCATCGATCCCACGGCCTTCGGCATCGGCACGGGCAATCTCTATTTCATCGACCTGCCGTTGATCGTCGCCTTCATCCTTGCCTGCTTTGCCGTGATCTTCGGCACGCGCCATACGGATGCCACCGAGCATCAGGATGGTCTCATCCTGGCGATCGCGATGGAATCCGTCGTGAAACTCGTCGCCTTCTGGACGCTCGGCATTTTCGTCATCTGGGTGATGTTCGACGGTCCGGCCGATCTCTGGCAGAAGGCCGTCGAGAGCGAAACCGTGATGGCGGCCTTGTCTCATGAGACACCGGCCAGTCGGTGGTTCCTGCTGATTGCCCTCTCGGCCTTTGCCATCATCATGCTGCCCCGCCAGTTCCATGTGACCGTGGTCGAAAACCGGACGCCGCGAGAGCTCAAGCTCGCCGGGATCCTGATGCCGATCTATTTGATTGCCATCAACGTCTTCGTCCTGCCGGCTGCGATCGCGGGCGTGCTCGTTTTCGGCGGGAGCGGCGATGCAGATCTTTACGTGCTCTCCCTGCCGCTCGATGCCGGATCCGGCTTCGTTTCGCTTCTGACCTTCATCGGTGGCTTCTCGGCCGCGACGGCGATGGTCATCGTGGCCTCCGTTGCGCTGGCCATCATGGTCTCAAACGACATGGTTCTGCCTATCTTCTTGCGGCACAAGCTGTTGGGGCGGCCAAGCCATCGAGAAGACTTTGCAAAGACGCTGCTGCATATCCGTCGCACC
>JAIXSF010000177.1 GCA_027484835.1 Rhizobiaceae bacterium
ACACCCGCGCACCAAGCTGCGGGAAGCCGCCGGGTGGCGGCGGAAGCCTTCCCGACACAGAGGCCTGGACATAGCCTGATGTCGTGGGGTCTGGGATGATGCGGGCCGGAAGTTCAACAGTCCCCGCGTGGGCTGCCTGCTCGGTAAAGATGGTCCTGATGGCGAGGATACGCTGCGTTGTCTTGGGGACGAAGATCGACCCATCGGCAAATCGCTGGGCGACATCCCGCTCGGCGGCCTGCGCTGTGGGTGCTGCAGGGCCGGCGGCCTCCGACTGCGGTGCCCCGGCAAGCAAGAGGACTGCGGCAAATGCAGCGGTCGAGCTTCCAGTCTTGCGGCTGCGGAAAAGCAATGCAAGCAGCAAGCCGACCACGATGCCACCACCGCCGACCACCCAGAGTGTCATGTCCTGTCGCTGCAGTCGGGCGCCAACCTCCTGCGCAAAAGCCGAACTGATGAGGAAACCATCCGCGGCAGCCACCGGACCGGGGCTGGCCGTCATCTCGGGGATTACCATTGTAACTGTCCGGACGTCGAAGAGGTCACCGGCCATCACGGTGATGGCAAGATCGTATGAACCGGGCTTTGTCAGCCATGGTGCCGTCGCCACGTAGGTTCCCTCGCCCGAAGCTTTGGCCGTCAGAGTTCCTGAAGGACTATCGATTTCGAGCATCGCTCCGCTGATCGGTTCATTGCCCTTGAAGCTGTCGAGGAAGATTTCAAGCCGCTCTCCGCGTGCCACAGCCACCAGTTCGAGATCGGCCGTCGATGCGTCGGCCCGCGGTGCGATCGTGGTCGAGACCGGCGGAGGCGGAGCGCCGTGATCATGACCCTCATGAGCCGCAGCGGAGGATGCAGCAAGGCCGATTATAGAAAGGCAGATTCGAGCGAGAACAGAGGCGAATCGGTCGACCATCGTAATCCTGAGCAGAAGTTGATTTGCTCCGGTGTAGCTGCGCCTCTTTTTCCGTCGATGTCCCTATTGTTACAGAATGTTTCAGGATGGTTTCGTCGCGTCCTTCGGGAGAATGACACTGACGACCAAAGCTCCCGTTTTACCGTTCTCCAGGCGAAGCGTGCCGGAATGCCCGTCAATGATCGCCTGGGCAATCGGGAGTCCGAGCCCAAAACCGCCTGTTTCAAGGTTCCTGGATGGCTCAAGCCGGACGAATGGTGAAAGGGCCCGCTCGACGTCCCGAGCCGCGATGCCGGGGCCGTCGTCACTGATTTTAACGAGGACGTCGGACTGCCGATCGTCTACCTGGACCCTTGCCCTCTCGCCATATTTGAGTGCGTTGTCGATTAGATTGGAGAAGGCGCGCTTGAGCGCCAGCCTCCGGCCCGTCACGATCGCATGGGCGGCACCGGACAGTTCGATGGATGCGCCACGATCGGCCGCATCGTCGACCAGCGTTCCGAGGATCGCGACGATGTCGATCGGCTTCAGTTCTTCGTCGCTGCGATCGCCACGCAGGAAGGATAGCGTCTGATCGAGCATCCGTTCCATCTCAGTCAAGTCCTCGGCCATTGCACCGCGCGCGACACCATCGGCCAGATCCTCGGCTCTGCACCGCAGTCGTGTGATCGGCGTCTTCAGATCATGCGAAACGGCTGCAAGCGCTTGGGTTCGGTCTTCGATCAATCGCTCGATGCGCCGTTGCATATCATTGAATGCGACAGCGAGTTCAACCACCTCCCGCGGACCCGTTTCCGGAACGGGGACGACAGTCTTGCCTCGATAGAAATCCTTGGCCGCAGTAGCCACCGCTGTCAGCGGACGCGTGAACCAACGCACCAAAAGCATGGAGACGATGATTGCCCCGAGAGCCATTAGCGTCGTCGAAACCAGCATTCCTCCCGGCGGCGGCACTTTGCGGTCCCAGGAGACCAGATTGACGTTAATCCACGACGCATCGGGGAGCTTGATCGACACGACTGCCAGATGCGGGTCGTCACCTGCCTGGTTATCCGGGCCGATAATGAGACCGTCCTCGGCAATCTCTGGAGCAAGTGCTCGAAGGTTGCGACGAAGTGGCTCCCAGTTCTGACCAGCGGTATCGCCCTCAACCGCATAGGGAGTGGAGCCCCAATGGGCGTCTATCGAACCACCAGAAAAATCGTGCGCGACATTCTCCCGTTCTTCGACCGGCGCCCGCATGACGGATCGTTTTATCGTCAGAAGCTGGTCTGCGAGCCGGACTTCGTTTGCAAGGTCCAGTTCCTGTTCCAGACTTTGGTGGTAGGTGAAGAGACTGCCGAAATGCACGAGAGAGATGCCGAACAGGACGACGAGCGCTGTCCGCAGTCTCAGGCTGTCGATCGACCGCCACCAGCGCTGTGACCGTGTTTCGGTACGACCATCAGGCACGAACGACATCCGTCGCAAAGAGATAACCCGCGCCGCGCACTGTCTTGATGAGATCCTCGCGCCCGTCGAGCTTGCGACGCAGACGGCTGACCTGGACATCGATCGACCGATCATAGCCTTCGATCGCACGATTGCGGGCCGCGTCCAAGAGGAACTCGCGACTGAGAACGCGTTGTGGCGCTTCGAGGAACGCGAGCAGCAGGTCGTATTCACCCGTCGAAAGATCCACGACCACGCCGCTTGGTGCGGTCAGTTCTCGCTTCATCGTATCGAGCGCCCACCCAGCAAAGCTGAAGCTCCGACCGGCACGCTCAGTCGTCGGGTTGCCAACCGTACGAGTCCGCCTTAGCACCGCGCCGATGCGTGCCAGCAATTCGCGAGGATTGAAGGGTTTGGGCAGATAGTCGTCTGCCCCGACCTCAAGA
>JAIXSF010000492.1 GCA_027484835.1 Rhizobiaceae bacterium
GGCGGGCACGAGGGCCCGCCGGTTCGATCAACGAATTTAACATGTCATCCTATCGGATGGTCGTTTACTGGAGCGGCGCCAGGAGGTCCATCGGAATTCCCGCCTTTTGCCGCGGATCCCGCTCGACATAAGCCCCGTTCGGGGTTGTCTTCACGGAGAACTCATTGCGGGCATACGCGTCGGACTGACCGACCGCCTTGACGTTCATCGTCTTCAGCAGCGAACCCGACGCAGCCAGGATCTTGTATTCGGCAAACAGAGCCGCCACGCGGGCCGTCTCTGCGACGATGCTGGTGTTGAAGCGCGTGTTCTGCGCATCCAGAACATCGAGCAGCGAGCGCTGGCCGATCTTGAACTGCTCGCTGTAGGACGACACGAGCTGGGCATTCTGCGAGGACTGCGAGTTCAGGATCTGCGAGAGTTCGCCACGGCTGCTGCGCTCGTTCCAAGCCGAACGAACCGATTCCTCCAATTCGCGGTGAACCTGGTCGGAGGCATAACGCTGCTCGCTGGCGCGGCGGATCTGTTCCTGCTCGCGTGCCTGGTCGATGCCGCCACGGTAGAGGTTCCAGCGTGCGACCAGACGAACCTGGACGTCGTTGGTATTGCCCTGGCTGCTGCCGACATCGTTACCGACGCTGGCGCGGCCTTCGAGATCGACGGTCGGCGCATAGTTCGAACGGGCGGCGCGCACGGCGGCATCGGCCGCGTCGATATCGGCGCGGGCCGAGTAGATGCGCGGATTGTTGGACTTCGCCGTCGCGATCGCATCCTGCAGCGTGCGCGGGATGAACTTGGCGACAGAGCCCGGTACCTTGGCATTGGTGATCGGCTCGCCGACGGTCTTCAGGAAGCGGATCTTCGTCAGCTCCAGCTCTTCCTGCGCTTCGCGCAGACGCGCACGGGCGGCATCCAGACGCTCGCGACCCTGCAGCGCATCGACCTCGGTCAAGGCGCCACCGGAGATGCCCTGATTGATGTCGCCGAGAATGCCATTGTGGAAGTCGACATTCTGCTTGGCAACGCCGACGATCTTGGTCTGCAGGATGTATTCGAGATAATCCTGCACGACCTGCAGGGCGACCGTTTCGGAACGCTCGAGCACGCGGAAGGAAGCACCATCCACACGCGAGGCCTGCTGATCGACCTGGGCACGACGACCGCCGCCATCGAGCAGGCGCTGGGTGACCGTCAGGCCGACTTCCGAAGAATTAAAAGTCTCGTAGTCCTGCGTCAGCGTTCCCGTGCTGTCGTTCGAGAGGCGGCGCTTTCCCACGCTTGCCTCAAGATCGATGGACGGCAGGTAAAGACCGCGCGCCTGGCGCAGTTCAAATTCGACCGCCTCACGGTTTTCGACCGCCTGCGAAATCTGCGGGTTGGTCGTCAGCGCCTTCTGGATCGCCTCCTGCAGCGACATCGCCCTGGCAGGCGTGCAAGCGATCGCAAAGGCTGCCGAGGTGTACAAGGCTGCGAATAAAGTCTTCTTGCTAAACAACATTGTGCCCCTGCCCAAATCTTCCTTGGCCGCACTTATATACCGGTACTCTCCCGGCTGGGAAGACTAATCGGCGTGTCCAAAAGATGCACCCAATTTTGATCTGTTCAGTTCGTAACCATGTTTTGGACGGCTCGGCGCAAAAAACAACTTCATCTCAAAGATCAAAGGCCTTTGAAGAAACGCGGCCCTATAGATAAACGCAAAATTTTTCGCCACCTGAGAAATTAACCCTCGCGAAAGGTTCCCCAGATTCGTTTTCAGGGTGTTAACTTCAGCTGACGGTGTCGCCCGACTGCAACAGACTGTCGGCCCATGGGGCTTGCCTGAGGCTTGCGAGGCGCTCTGGCGGAGTGAAATTGCCCTGAATTCAAGGGCTGAGGCACGAATCCAACCAGAGATTTTTGAAAAAAAGGGCGCCCTGGGGCGCCCTTTTCTCCTCTTGATTTCAACCTCAGTCGTGCGGCGTGATCGTCGCGTGCTTGTCGTCGAACAGCACCTTGATCGCCGTGTCGTGGTTCTGCAGCACCACCACATCCTTCCAGGTGTCCTGACCGGTCTGGACGCTGACGGTGGTGTTGCCGTCGTCGACCGTGGCGCGCAGATGCGAGGCTGCGCTATCGACCGATGCCTGTTCGCCGAGCAGACTGTCGAGCAGGGCCGTCACGTCGAGCACATCGCCCTCTTCGGAGTTGAAGTCGGTGATGACATCAGCCACGTCGAGCTCGTCGAGTGCGGTGCCGTCAAAGACGAAGGTGTCGGCGCCGGCGCTGCCGGTCATCACCACCTCACCCATGCCGCCATGCAGCGTCAGGCCATCGTTTTCCGATCCGAAGATCGTGTCGAAGCCGACTTCAACGAAGTCGCCGGTCGAGCCATCGGCGAAGGTGAACTCACCCTCGGCGAAGACCGTCTGACCGTCTTCCGAACCGCCCGACTGGTCGGTGGTCAGCGAGATGCTGGCGACACCATTGGCAGTGAGGCTCGAAAGCTCGCCGTCGTCGCTGATGCCATCATTGTCGGCATCGACCCAGACCTGCAGCTTGGAAAAGGCCTCGTCGCTGGCATCGATCTTGCCATCACCGTTGCTATCGAGCGAGGCCAGAGCCGCAACACCGCTTGCAAACTTGCCGCCATTGAAATCAGGCGTGAAGATTTCCGAGCCGTTGTCGATGGTGCCGTTACCGTCAACATCATAGGCAAGGATGCCGTCATCCTTGGTCCAGGCGATCTGGTCCTTGTGACCATCGGCGTTGATGTCGAAGGTGACACCGTTGTCGACGGAGGAGAAGGCGAAGCCGTTCTTGTCGAGGTCGAGGATGATGGGGTCGATAGCCGAAATGACCCCGCTTTGCGTGTAGATGTCGGTGAGCGTCACACCAGTTAACTGAACCAGAGTGCCACCGTTACCATCGCCCGTTTGTTGGTACACATAGGTGTTGCCCATACCGGTGAATGCCAAGGTGGCCCCTGCGTTACCTATATCTGAGGCCATCAGATACTGCACGACCGCAGCCAAACCGCCCGTCGTCGTGATCGACAAGACAGTTGTACCAGCACCGTTACCGTAGAATGTTGCAATGCCTGTTCCAGAGTCGACTCGATGGGTTTCGACGGTGTCCCCTGCAACGGTTAGTGTCGAATCTACGCCGTTAATCAATGCACCGGCGGACGCCTTCGTAACGCTACCAGGCAACTCCAATTTGTCTGCAGTACCACCGGTTCCCCAATCCGTTATGACGTCAAAACCAGTGACAGTGCCATTGGAGCTTCCTGATGAACCAGATGTAACCGGTGTCGAGTCACCCGCCCAGATCACGAACCGGTCAGCCCCGGTCCCGCCGGTAAGCGTGTCGGCACCTGCTCCACCCTCCAGCTGATCTTTCCCCGCGCCGCCAATTAGCACATCATTGCCGCCGTTACCTGCAATGGTATCGTCGCCACTTCCTCCAGTGATCGTGTCCGCGCCACTAGAACCAGACATGAATAAGTCTTCTCTCTGGTTCGACAAGTTGAGAATGCCGTTTGTGTCTAGGATGACACTCTCTACAGATGTGATCTGGTCGTTGGACGTGTCAGTGAACCCGCCATTTACACGAAGCGTGTCGTTGCCGCTGCCCCCATCGAGGAGAGCATCAGCGGCGTCACCGTAAAGGTTGTCGTTGTCATTCCCGCCGTAAAGGGAATCGCTTCCTTCCCCACCATAGACCATATCGACACCACTGCCGCCGTCGACTCGATCGTTGCCGACGCCACCTCGCAGGATATCGCCACCGCTCTCACCCCGGATGTCATCGTTGCCCGAACCGCCGATGATTTCATCACCGCCGCTGGTTCCAACGATTTCCAGCCTCTCTGTCTGGTTCGTCAGGTCGACAAGGCCCGCTGCGGTCATCCGGACGGTTTCGACATTGATGATCTGGCTGTCAGATCGGCTTGTGAATCCACCGGCAACATAGAGCGTGTCGGTGTCATTGCCGCCATCAAGGATCACATCATCAGCGTCGGCGTAGAGCCAATCCTCTCCGGCGCCGCCATAAAGCCGGTCCTGCCCTGCACCACCGGTGAGATCGTCATTGCCATCATCGCCGTAGAGGACATCGTTAGATGAACCACCCGTCAGCCGGTCATTGTAGGCATGACCATCGAGGAATGAACCTGCATACGTCTCGCTGGATGAGATCGCAAAGTCGCGCCCGCTGTTGGTGAAGGTATCAATTATCCTCACGGTTACGGTGGCCGTCGCAGACCCTCCTCTGCCATCTGAAACCGTATAGCTGAACGTGTTGCCCGAAAGATCGTCGTTACCCAAGAATTCCGGCGTGCTGAAGGATATCGTCTTATCAGTTGCATTGAACGATACGGGAATTGGCGAAAGGTTCGTGTTGCCAATGTTGACACCAGTCAACTGCGTGACCGACTGGATCGTGAGGGTGTCGCCTTCCGGATCAACGTCGTTGCCGAAGAAGATGCTCCAGGGCAGGACAATCGTCGAAGCATCCGAAACATAGATGGTATCGGCTCGAGCCGTCGGCGCCGTGTTCTCCACCACATCCGTGACCGTGACGGTCACAGGCTGGGTGGTGATGTTGTTGCCATTTGCCTTGTCGTTGATCTCGACCGAAAGCGAAACCGTCTTGGTCGTCTCGTAGTCGAGGCTCTGCCCAGATTTCAGACGGAGTTCATAGGTTCCGGGCTGTCCGTTTGCAGAACTATTGGCCGCCACGACTTCAAAGCGCGTGTCCTCAGCACCAACCGAGTTCAGCACGCGGAAAGCGAGACCGGTCGAGGTGTCCGCATCGCTCACCTGGAAGGTGTCGACAAGCACGCCTGCCTGGTTTTCGGCAATCGAGACGTTCTGCAGGCCGGTGATGACCGGCTGGTCATTGGTTCCGGTGATGGTAATCGTCACCGTCTGTTCGCTGAAGGCCGCACCTGCACTGTTGTCGGTGGCGCGAACAACGTAGCTCAGCGTCAGGGTCTGGCCGGCCGAGAGGAAGTCAAAGGCCTGGCTGCCGGAGTTAAAGCTCCAGTTCAGCTTATCGGTCTTTTCCGCCGGGTCCAGCACCTGGGCATTTGCGAAGCTGAGATAGCCAAGCAATTGCTGGGGTGTCAGACCGCCCGTCGGTCCAACCGCAGTGACCTGCTGCGCCGTGGCTCTGACAATGTCCGTGCCGTCTACGTCGGTCACGGTTAGCGTGCCGCTCGTCGTCAGGCCGGCATTCGTTTCCAACAACGGCGCAGCCGCGCGGTCGCCAGTTTCAACGCTGATGACAGGTGCATCGTTTACCGCCCCAACCAGGAACGGGATCGAGCGCGTTTCCGTGGCGACGTCGCCGTTTGATGCTTCCGTTGCGGAGACCACCAACGTCAAATTGAAGGTGCCGTTCATGTTCAACGGCGGCAGAATGAAGAGCTTGGCCGTGTTCCAGGTGGTGACATCTGCAGTGGTCGCTCCCGAAGCGGAAACGAACGTGTTGCCAAGGTCGTCCTTCAAGACAGCGCCCACCGGTATGTCGGCGATGGAAATCTTGAGCGTCTCGGAGCCATCCCGGTCAATCGTCTTGCCATCGACGCTAAACCAGAGATCGGTGTCCTCGGGCCTTGCATCGCTGCGATAGCCGATGCTGAAGCTGGGAGTATCCGCGTCAGCGGCCACCTGGATGGGCAGGTCAGCGACCACACTTGCGGACGTGCCATTGCTCTCCGTGGATGTCGTCGTCAGCTTGAGGACGATTTCACCCGCGAGGTCGCTCGGAGGCAGAAACTTCAAACGTGTCAGGTCCCAACCGTCAAGATTGACCGACGGCGCTGAGAACGAATTCATCAAGAAGCTACGCGTACCGTCAGACAACTGAGAGAACTGCGGCATGTTCGAGATCGAATAGCTGAGCGTCTCGGAAGGATCCGTCAGCGCGCCCGAGAATTGCAGGCTGATCCACTTGTCCTCGTCGCCGCTTGCCGGTGTCACCGTGACAGTGGGCATGTCAGCCACGCCCGCTACCCTGACACTGAACTCCATCGTCCCAGAAATGCTATCGCCGTTTGCCTGTTCCGTGGCGGTTCCCGTCAGGCGCAGATCAAATTCACCGCTGGAATTCAACGGAGGCTTGATCGTCAGCGTGGACAACGACCAACCGGTCAGGTCGACACTGGACACCTGGTCGGTTGCAAGGAAGCTTCGGGTTCCATCGGATACCGTCGCTCCCGACGGGATCTGGGACAGGACCAGAGTTAACGTCTCGGAACCATCGAGATCGGAAAGCTCTCCGGAAATCCGGAGCGGGATACTGGTGTCTTCGTTTCCGCCCGCGCCATAGGAAA
>JAIXSF010000451.1 GCA_027484835.1 Rhizobiaceae bacterium
CATCTTGCTTCAGAAGCTGGTGTTTACCGCGCAGACCGGGCGTACGCGCCTGAAGAAGGCCCCTGCATGAGCGAGCCGGGGAGCCTTCTTCGCTCCCTGTCCGGGCGGTCGACGGCGCGTAACTACCATTCGCATGTGATCAACGAGATCGGGGCCGGAGTCATCTCCGGCCGTTATGCGATTGGGACTACCTTACCCAACGACGCTGAATTGATGGAAGAATTCGAGGTGTCGCGCACCGTCCTGCGCGAAGCCTTGAAAACGCTGGAGGCCAAGGGGCTGCTGGAGGCCCGGCCGAAGGTCGGGACCAAGGTGGCCAAGAAGAGCCGCTGGAACCTCTACGATCCGCAGGTCCTCGCCTGGCATCTGGAGGCACCTCTCGATCCGGAGTTTCTGACCGGCCTGCATGAAGTCCGGCGCTCGCTTGAGCCGCAGGCTGCGGCCGAAGTTGCGAGGCGCCGCACCGCCGACCAGATCCGCCTGATGCTGTACTGGATCCATCAGATGGAGACCTCGCTCGGCTCGCTGCAAAACTTTGCGCTTGCCGATTTCGAATTGCACCGGATCATCGTGGATGCGGCCCATAATCCCTTTGTTCGGGCGCTCTACGGTGTCATCGAGCTGGCGCATGCGCTTGCCTACAAGAGCCTGATGGCGGCTCCGGACCAGTGCGTGCTCGATACGGTGCTTGAGAAGCACAAGCTCTTGGTCAACCGCATTGAATATGGTGACGAGGCGGGTGCGCGCGAGGCGATGCTTGAAACCATCGAGCATGATCGCAAGGTTGGCCTTCGATCAAGCTGAAAGCTTTACAGCGCAGAGTTCTCGTCTGCCGCATGGCCTCAGAGGGCGAGAGCGTCTTTCAGTGTGCGGGCTTCTGCCACCGACAGATCGAGGTCGGCTTCGATATGGTCGATGTGATGCAGCATCAGGCGTGTCGCCTTTTCCGCATCGCCTTTTTCCAGGGCATTCAGGATTTCGTCGTGCTCGTCATGGCCGCAACTCGAGATGCCGGTCCGGCCATAGAGCGCGATGACCAGGGATGAGCGGGCGACGAGCTCGTCCATGAACTTCTCCAGCACCTGATTGCCGGCGACCTTTGCCAGCATCAGATGGAAATCGCCCGAGGCCTTGATCTCGGCCCGCCTGGCGCTGGCGCCACGTTCGGCACGGTAACGCGCTTCTTCCTTCAGATGCTCGCGAAAGAGAGCGATGTCGGCCTTCGTGATGCGCTCGGCGGCCGCGGCGACGATACCGGCTTCGATCAGGCGGCGCGATGCAAACACCTGCCTTGCTTCTTCCGTGCTTGGATTGGAGACGAAGGCGCCGCGATTGCGTTCTGTTTTTACCAGCCCTTCGAAAGCCAGCATTTGCAACGCGTCCCGGACCACGGTGCGGCTGACATCGAACAGCGTGCCGACTTCGGCCTCCGACAACTTTGTCCCGGGTGCCAGACGTCTGTCGACAATCGCGTCACGCAGCGCGTCGCGGATCGCGCGAGCGCGGTCTTCAAGGTTCGGGTCGAGTTGCCTGCGGAGCAGTGTTTTGGCGTTCATGGGCTTATCCGGTTCTTCCGACTTTGTAGCCCGGCCGGGACAATTCTGAAAGATGTGAATGTGTGCATGTCTCCACAAGATTGCATACAATCCTGTCATTTGATTGGCAGCAATCGATTAATTGCTGTGCATGCACTTGTGCTTTCTGCTCATTCCTTTTGCGATGCAGCATGGGGGCTCTTGGGATTCAATGGCTTAGCCTCAGCGGCTCAAACTGGCACGGCTTATGCATCGTCAATGGCGAGACCAAGGAGCCGCCATGACGAAAGCCGCCGACATCGAACTCGCCGCCGTGACCAAGACCTATGGAACGTCGACCGCTGTTCATGCCATCAGCCTCAAGATCCCGGCCGGCACCTATTGCTGCCTGCTCGGCCCCTCCGGATGCGGCAAGACGTCGACCCTTCGAATGGTCGCAGGACACGAGAGCGTCTCATCCGGGGACGTGGTGTTCGGAAACACCAACGTGACAACGCTGCCGCCGGCTCAGCGTGGCACGGCGATGATGTTCCAGTCGTACGCCCTGTTTCCGCATCTCGATCTTGTCGACAATGTTGCCTTCAGTCTGAAGATGAAAGGCGTCGACAAGGAGGCCCGGCGGCGCGAGGCGTTGGAGATGCTCAAACTGATGCAGCTCGAGCCCTATGCCAGCCGCCGTCCGGCCCAGCTTTCGGGTGGCCAGCAGCAGCGCGTGGCGCTCGCCCGCGCGCTGATCACCAAGCCCGAGGCCCTGCTTCTCGACGAGCCGCTTTCGGCCCTCGACCCCTTTCTCAAGATCCGCATGCGCGCCGAACTGAAGAAGCTGCAGACCTCGCTCGGCATCACCTTCGTGCATGTGACCCACAGCCAGGAAGAGGCGATGGCGCTTGCCGATCTCATCGTCGTCATGAACGAGGGGCGGATCGAGCAGGCGGACACGCCGCGTGCCGTCTTCGAGCGGCCGGCGACAGCCTTCGTTGCCCGCTTCATGGGGGATCACAACGTCCTGTCGGGCCGCATCGTCGAGCGCACTGCTGACGGGCTTTTCATCGAAGTCGTTGGCGGTGGTCGCTTCTTCGCGCTCGGCTCTGCCCCTGTCGAAGATGAAACGGCCGACATCGCCATCCGGACGGACCATGTGCGCATCGGCGCCATGCCGGCCGATGGCCTCGGCTTCGACGGGATCGTGTCGAATGTCGAATATCTCGGCGCCAAGGTGAAGCTGACCGTCACCACCGCCTTTACCGACGAATTCACCGCCGTCCTAACGGACGCGGCCTTCTTTGCCTCCCCGGTTCGCGTCGGGGAAGGAGTCACCCTGTCATGGGATCAGCCGGATTCGATCGTCCTCGGACGCATCGTGAAATGAGCAAACAACAAACAAGCCAGGAGAACAGCGCAATGTCAGACAGCAGCAAGACCAAGAAGGGCGTATCCCGCCGTACTTTCCTGAAGACCGCATCGGCCGCTGCCGGCCTCGCCGCCGGTTCGGGCGCGATCACCGGCTTCCCGACGATCTGGGCACAGAATCCGATCACGCTGCGCCAGTTCGGCACCGGCGTGTCCAATATCAACGCGATTGCCGAGAAGTGCAAAGCCGATCTCGGCATCACGCTTGAGATGACGGCAA
>JAIXSF010000341.1 GCA_027484835.1 Rhizobiaceae bacterium
ATCCTGGTTGGCCAGGCCGGTTCGGACATCCTTCGCGGTGAGGACGGTGACGATGTGGTGACCGGCGGTGACGGTGACGACTTCACCAATGCGGGTCTCGGCGACGACGAGGTTCATGCCGGAGAGGGCAAGGACATCATCTTCGGTGGCGCAGGAAACGACACGATCTTTGCCGGTGCCGGCAATGACGTGATCGAAGGCGGTGCGGGTGACGACCGGATCTGGGCCGGCGAGGGCGACGACACCGTGATGGCCACGGCGAACGACGGCACGGACACCTATTACGGCGAAGGCGGCATCGATACGCTGGACTACGCCGCAAGCAGTGCCAACCTGACGGTCGATCTCGGCAATGGGTTCAACCAACGCGGCTCGGTCTCCGGCGGCACGACGGGTTCCGACACCTTCTACGGTTTCGAGAACTTCGTCGGCGGCTCCGGCCACGACAAGATCACGGCCTCGACGGCGGTCAACGTCATCGATGGCGGACTTGGCGACGACGTCTTCAAGTTCACCTCGGCGGCATCTGCCGACAACGACACGATCTACGGCTTCCAGACCGGCGACCGGATCGACTTCACCGGCATGAACCCGAACGGGACGATGAAGCTGGAGGCGGGCCAGATGATCGATGCGATCGGCGACGTGACCATCACGCACGAGATCCGCGACGGCGAGGAGTTCACGGTCATCCGTGGCAACACGCAAGGGGACAATGCGGCGGACTTCGAACTCTCGCTGCATGGCCGTCACAACCTGACGATCAACGACTTCCTCGGCGTTTCCTGAGGACTGCATGGACAGACTGTCCGGCCCGGGCGGGGCCGGACAGGCAACTTTGAGTGGGGGAACTCATGAGCAAGCAGTCGAACTACAAACTCTCAGGCATCGGCCTGGTGACCGGCTTCGTCTTCGGTCTGTCGGGGATCATCAACATCCTGGCGCTGACCGGCGCCTTCTACATGCTGCAGATCTATGATCGGGCGCTGACCAGCGGCAGCATTCCGACGCTGATCTGGCTCTCCGTGATCGCAGTCGGGCTTTATCTGTTCCAGGGCCTGTTCGACATCCTGCGGTCGCAGATGCTGGTACGCTTCGGCTCGAATGTCGACCGGCAGATCGCGCCGCTCGTGCACCGGGTCGTGATCGACATGCCGCGCTTCGGCTATTCCTCGGCGGAAGCCTCCGAGCGTGGCCGCGACGTCGATACCGTGCGCGGCTTCCTGTCGGGGGCAGGGCCGGTTGCGCTCTTCGATCTTCCGTGGATCCCGGTCTATCTGGTCTTCGTCTGGCTTCTGCATCCGGTGCTCGGCATGCTGACGCTCGGGGGGGCCGCCTTCCTCGCCTGCCTGACCATCGCCGCCGAGCTTCTGTCGCGCCGGCATGCCAAGGAGATGACGCGGGCTGCCATCCAGCGCAACAACGTCTCGGACAACCATGTCCGCAACGGTGACATCCTTTATTCGATGGGCATGACGGATCGCGCGATCGACCGCTTCGAAAGCGCCAACCGCCGTCACCTCGACACACAGACGGCGACATCCGACATTGCCGGTACCTTTGCCGGGATCTCCAAGGTCCTGCGCATGATGCTGCAGTCCGCGACCCTCGGGCTCGGTGCCTATCTCACCATCAAGGGCGAGATGTCGGCCGGCGCGATCATCGCGTCGTCGATCGTCACGGGCCGGGCGCTTGCCCCGGTGGACCAGGCGATCGCCCAGTGGAAGGGCGTCATCTCGGCGCGTCGCTCCTGGTCGCGCATCAAGGATACGCTGGCCGTTCTCGATCGTCCGAGCACACAGTTCGACCTGCCGGCCCCGAGCGAAGAGCTCGTGGTCGAAGGCATGACGACGGTTGCGCCGACGACCGGGACCGTGCTGCTGAGCGACGTCTCCTTCAAGCTCTCGGCCGGTCAGGCGCTCGCGCTGATCGGTCCGTCCGGCGGTGGCAAGACGACACTGACCCGGTCTCTCCTCGGCATCTGGCCGCTTCTGCGCGGCTCGGTGCGGGTGGATGGTGCCGACCTCAAGCAGTGGCCGACCAGCTTCTTCACGCAGAATGTCGGCTACCTGCCGCAGGAAGTGGCGCTGCTCGACGGCACGGTTGCCGACAACATCGCCCGCTTCGACCCGGATGCCGATTCCAAGATGATCTTCCGTGCCGCCCGCGCGGCCGGCATCCACGACCTGATCGTCCGCCTGCCGAACGGCTACCAGACCCAGATCGGTCCGAGCGGCCAGTCGCTGTCGGCCGGCCAGCGCCAGCGTATCGCACTTGCACGTGCGCTCTACGGCGACCCCTTCCTGGTGGTGCTCGACGAGCCGAACTCCAACCTCGATGCCGAGGGCGAGGAAGCCCTGATGAAGGCAATCGTCAAGGTGCGCGAGCGCGGCGGCATCGTCGTCATCGTGGCGCATCGTCCAAGCGTCCTGCAGGCGGTGGACATGGTGGGTGTCGTCCAGGCCGGCAAGCTCGTCTCGTTCGGTCCGAAGGAAGACATCATCAAGGTGCCTGCCAACACGTCGGAGAAGCCGCTCAGGCCGACCCGCGTCATGCCGATCGCGGCAGAGTGAGGTCTCATGAAGACGCCCACAACCGACCACGACGAACCCCTGAAGCTCGGCCATGCGGATGCGCTGGCCGCCAAGGCCCCGGCGCGCAAGTTCGAGGCCAAAGAAATCGACGACAGAACCCTGTGGTCGCCCGGCATCTTTGCCGTGCTCGCCATGGGGCTCGGCGCTTATCTCGGGCGCCTGCGCGAGATCGTCAATCCGGCGCCCAACACCGTGGCACTGGAAGACAAGCCCAACATGGCCCCGGAGCAGGGCCTCGAGGCACCCGTCGAAGAACAGCCGGAGGGCGGAATGGATCTTGCTGCCTTCTGGCAGGAGATCCAGCGGCGCTACGAAGAGGTCGTCCAGCAGGTGGAGCCGCCGAAGCGCCTCTATTCGTCGATCCGGTTCAACGCGCAGGACTTTGCGCTGGAAGGCGGCTATGCCCCGCGTCCCTTCCAGGGCGTGTCGATCGATGTCGCGGCCAATGGCTTCCGCTTCGCGATGCCGAGCGTGGTCACACCGAAGCTGAACATGTTTGCAATTCCGGCCCGGGAAGCGGGTGCTGGCGGTGGTGTCGCATCGGCTCCCGCCGGTGAAGGCTCCAGCTCCGGCGCCGAAGGCAGCGGCACACCAGGGGTTCCGGGCAATGGCGGGTCGACCGGCGGTAACACCGCACCTGCCAATCGTGCACCCGTCTCCCGCGGCCCCATCTATCTCGGGTCAGGTCTGGTCAATCTGTCGATGCTGCTGATGTGGGCAGACTTCGCCCGCGCGGCGGTCGATCCGGATGGCGATCGGCTGACGGTTTCCTCGCTTCGGGCAAGTTCCGGCGAGATCCGCACCTATGGGGACGAGGCCTGGATCTATGTGCCCGAGCGCGACAAATACGGCACCATCACCTTGACCTACACACTCAGCGACGGGAAGGCCTCGGTTCAGGCGCAGGCCTTTGTCGATCTGCGGGCGCATCCCGACCGGGAGATCAACGGAACCGATGGCGACGATGTTCTGCTCGGCACACCCGGCAAGGACCAGATTGATGCCGGGGCCGGCGACGACATCGTCTATGGCCGTGAAAGCGACGACCTGATCTTCGGTGGCGCGGGCGACGATCTTCTGATCGGCGGCGATGGCCGTGACGTCATGCATGGCGGTTCCGGCAACGACCGCATGTTCGGCGGCGACGGCGACGACGTGCTCTTCGGCGATGCCGGCAACGACACCCTGTTCGGCGAGGCCGGGCGTGACACGCTGCTCGGCGGTGACGGCAACGACGTGCTGTCGGGCGGTGACGGCGACGACCGGCTGTTCGGCGAGGCCGGCCACGACGTCCTCTCGGGCGATGCCGGCAAGGATGTGCTTGAAGGTGGCGCTGGCCATGACACGCTCTCCGGCGGTGCCGGTGACGATGTGGCCGTCGGCAATGACGGCGACGACATCTTCGTCGCCGGCCTGCAGCCGGTCCTCGAGATGCGCACGCTCTCCGCCACGATCGCTCAGACCACGCAGGTCCCGGATGCGCAGGCCCCGATCGTTGAAGACGGCGACGACGTCGTGCATGGCGGCGATGGCAGCGACACCTATGATGCTTCTTTTGCCCGTGCTGCTGTCGTCATCGACCTCGACACAGGCACGGCATCAGGCCAGGAGATCGGCGAGGATCGTCTGACCTCGATCGAAAACGCCATCGGTGGTGCGGGCAACGATACGATCACCGCAAACGCGGCCGTCAACGTGCTCTATGGCCACGAGGGGCAGGATACTTTCGTCTTCGGCTCGGTCGCCTCGATTGCCAATGGAAATCAGGGCTTCGACGAAATCCGCGACTTCTACGTGGGTGACAAGGTGGACCTGTCGAAGCTCGAACGCGAACTTGGGCGTCTCTACTTCGACGACGGGGAGAACTCCCTGGAACTGAATGGCGACGACCACAAGACGCTCGTCAAACTCTACAAGAAGATGATCGATGACGACGATGCCGGGCACCACGTCCTGCAGCTGGTCACCGACATCGACGGCGACCAGGACTACGAGATCGTCATCATCAGCGCCCAGGATCTGGATGCCGATGATCTGATCCTGACGACCTTCCACCTTCCCGGTCAGGCCGAAGGGCTTGTTGCCTAGGCCGTGGCTCGATCTGTAATCTGCGTATGGGGGATAAGGCAATGACACAGCGACTGAACGACACCGACACGAAGGTCTCTCTCTCGGGCAAGGGGCTGAAGGGGCGCATGTTTGCGGCCACCGGTCTTGCCCTCTTGCTGGCGGTTGGCATCGGTGGATGGGCGGCCCAGGCGAAGCTCGCCGGAGCAGTCATCTCGCAGGGCGAACTCGTCGTCACCGGCGAGACCAAGCAGGTCCAGCATGTCGATGGCGGCACCATCGTCGAGATCCCGGTCAAGGTCGGCTCGCTGGTCAAGAAGGGTGACGTGGTTCTGCGTCTCGACGATACGCAGATGCGGATCGAGCTTGGCATCGTCCAGTCGCAGATCGCCCAGCTGAAGGCGATGATGGTGCGCCTGGTTGCCGAACGGGACGGCGTGGAGACGCTTTCCTTCGACGGGCTTGAGCTGACGCCCGAGGTAACGCGCGAGGAGCGCAAGCTCTTCGACGAAAACCGCGACATGCGCGCCAACCAGAAGCAGCAGATCGAGATGCAGATCTCGCAGCTGCGCAACCAGATCGATGGCCTGCGCGAGCAGGAGAAGGCCAATCTCTCCGAGAACGACCTGCTGGCCGAAGAACTGGCGGTGCAGGAAGGCCTCGTGCAGAAGGGGCTCGCCAAGGCCTCCGAACTGCGCGGCCTGAAGCGCCAGATGGTGCGCATCGAAGGCACGATCGGCGATCTGCTCGCCCGCGTGGCCGAGGCCGAAGGTCAGATCAGCGAGTTGAATGTCCGGTTGATGTCGGTCGACCAGACCAGCCGCACCGAGCTGCAAAAGGAGATCGTCTCGGTCGAGGCGCGGTTGACCGAGCTCGATCAGCGCGCGCTGCAGCTCACCCACCGCCTGGAACGCACCGTGGTCAAGGCACCGGAAAGCGGCACCATCTACGATCTGCAGGCCCATACGATCGGCGGCGTCGTTGCCCCCGGCCAGGTGATCATGGCGATCGTGCCTGCCGACAGCGAACTCGACGTGCATGTGAAGGTCGCCCCGACCGATATCGACCGCATCACCGTCGGCCAGACGGCCCGCATGCGCTTTACCGCCTTCAACCGCCAGACAACGCCCGAAATCGTCGGCGCCGTCGACGTCATCCCGGCTGCCACCGTGGTCGACAAGGCAACCAACCTGCCGTTCTACAAGACCAGCGTAACCTTCTCGCCCGAAGATCTCGGCGAACTCGCCACAAAACTCACACCCGGCATGCCCGTCGAGGTCTATATCGAAACCGAGGAACGCACCGTCATATCCTTCCTCGCAAAACCATTCACCGACCAGCTCATGCGCGCATTCAGAGAAGAATGAGCGGCTAACAATTACGGATCCTCTACCGCGTCCTCGAAGTCACGAAACTGCATGGCCGCCTCCGTCCTGTTGGCGGCCTTCAGTTTTGCGAGGATGCGGGTCATGTGATGCTTCACTGTTTTTTCCTGGATGCCGATTTCCTCGGCGATCCGACGGTTCGATGAACCTGTCGCAACCAGCGCCATTATGTCCCGCTCGCGCGGTGTCAGAGCTTCAAGACGCTCGCGCTGGATGCGTGAAAGTCTGTCCTCCGCTACGGCCGTGTCACCCTGAGCAAGCTCCCCCAGCACCCGATTGGCGAGTTCGGGCGTGATATAGTGCTCCCCGTCGCGGATGGCGCGGAGGATGTTGATCAGCGAAAGCCCGCCTACGCCCTTTACTATATAGCCACTGGCACCAGCGCTGATGGCCGCCGAGAGGTCGACACTGTCCTCCGACGCTGTCAGTACGACGACGTGCGTGTCTGGCGCTTCGCGGACGATCTGTTCAATGACCGACTGGCCTCCACCGGGCATGGAGAGATCGAGAAGGAGGAGATCGGGTTTGAGGTCGACCGTCGAGCGATAGGCGTCTTCTGCCGTTCCGACTTCCGCGCAGAGGCTGAAGTCATCCGCTTCTTTCAATGTCAGCGCCAGCCCCTGGCGAAAAATCGGATGGTCATCGGCAATCAGTACGTTGATCATGCTGCGTCCTTTGCAAATTCCACCGGCAGAAGCATGACGACGCTCGTACCGTTGTTTTCTGCGGTCTCAAGAAGGAATTCGCCACCCAGCGAATTGATGCGCTCCTTGAGCCCGGCAAGGCCCAGACCGCTTGTTCTTGCTGTGGGGTCGAAACCGATGCCATCATCGCTGACCTCGACACGCAGGATTTTGTCCTCGATCGCAACGGTTACCTTCTGGTGGGAGCAGCGTCCGTGATGGACTCCGTTGTTCAAGGTTTCCTGGACAAGGCGGTAGACGGTTGTCTTTGCGGCAAGCGGCAGTGAGGGAAGCGGCTCGGAGAGAATTTGGCTCACCTCGATCCCTGTTCGCTTCTCGTGATTGTCAATTGCCGTGCGAACAACTGTTGCCAAATTCCATTCGCTGATCTCTGGCAAAGAGAGCCCACGACAGATCTGTCGTATCTCCCGCATGGCGTCCTCAACCGTTTGCTTGATAGGATGCAGGTCGACAGGGCCGCCCGACGGATTGGCACTCTCAAGCCGAAGGCCTGCGAAGGAAAGCAATTGCAGAGGGCCGTCATGAAGATCGGCCGAGATACGGCGCAAGGCGCTCTCGTTCAGTTCAGCAAGCTTCAGGTTGGCTTTTTTGACACGGCGCGCCAAGATCCGGTTTTGATCGAGAAGGCCCGACAGTTCGATGACCTTGTTGTCGAGAGCCCGTCTCTGTTGCGCAATTGTTTCGGCACCTTGATAGACGACGAGAAAGATCGCGCCCAACATTGCAAGTGCAACTGCGCCGACAATGACCAGTCCGTGTGTCCTAGTTTCGACCAGCAACGCGCGGAGAGCTGTACCATCCGCATAGAGTTCGACGACACCGATGACTTGCCCGGTCGCTTCGGATCTCAAGGGTGTATAGATTTCAAGAAGCGGCGCCGTCCGCAATGTTTCGTCGATGCTCAGCTCATCGAGAACATTGTCGAATTCGGCATAGGTTTGTCCGCTCAAGGCGAGCTTCATACCATCCGTTTGATTGAAGATGCGTCCGATGACATTGGGGTCGTTGCTGTACGCGATGATTCCGTTGGGAGTCCATATCTGAACCAGAATGATCTCCGTCTTGAGCAGACCCTGCCCGAAGAGTTGATTGAGTTCCGCGCGGCTATCATCTTCAAGAGCCGGGCGATCCTGCAGGTCTTGCACTAGTGGTGAGATCACATCTGCGACAAATTTTGCCTTGATCGAAATGGCGTTCTTCTTGACGCCATTTTCCACTGCTTCGGTAACCCAGTAACCGATCAACAGCGTGCCGATGACGAGAACAGTCGCTGCCGTCCCGAAAAACCATCGAATGAGATCGGATTTCTGTCCCATGGAAGGCACGATATCGCGAATCTCCAACGAAACAAAGAGTTTAGAGGGCTGCAGCGTTTCAGTTTGCATGACAGTCAGCTGGTGAGGCCGGTTCGGACGCGGAGACCAGGCCGGCGTTGACCTTGACCGAACTGACGAGCAACACGATGAAGGTCTCGACATTCAGGGAAGCGGCCACGAGCGCTTTCGAGGAAGTGTTTTGGAGCTTCTCTAACCCTGAAACGTATTGACCGACAGCGATCTGTGAGGCGCTATTCGAGCAAAACCGTCATCTCCTACCTGGCCAAGCCGTGCATGGAGCAGGCGATGAAAGGCTCTCGCGAGGAATGACCTATGTAAGTTGAGCAGCATGGTCTCTGGAGGCTTCGCCGTATTGCACGCCTGCGCCAATTCCGCAGCAAACCCGAAGAGCTTGACGCCGATTCTGGCTGGGGAGACGACGGCACCCAATGAAGATCGCATCGCCCGCACCCGCACCTTTCACTGATCGGACGCATCCCCACTATGGCGAAGTCTCAGGAAGAAACCCGTGAGCTCTTCCGGTGTCGTGTGTTTAAGGGCGCCGCCTGCTATCTCGTCTTGCGTCCATATCCATGTCGCTGCCGGGTCGTGCAACATGGCCCAATCTCCAAACGCCCGCTCTGCAACATGCTCAGCAACATGCACTTTGACGTCGGTGTGGCGATCGTCGCGCTCGATACGCGCAAGTGCGTTGCGGACTTCGATCTCCGGGCCTTCAAGCCACTGAAGGTAGATGTCGGCTCGGCAGATAAGTGCACCCGATATTCCGTCCCGGACATTTGCACGCCGGGCCTCGGTCAGGATTCCACGTAAAATGCCGCTGTCGAAGCCGAAGGGCTGGGACGAGTAGATAGCGCGAAACACATCCATGATGTTCTCTCCCGCTCTCGGGCGCCCCCAAATCGACGCGCCGTCAAGCACTCTAGCCGTTCAGTTTTAAAAGGCACTGGTTAGGTCATGCGACCTCAGCTGAGCCTCATCGTTCTTAGCATGATCAGATCTCAAGATAGTAGCTCGCTTCAGCGCAGCATGCCAAAAAGGTCAGCTCTAGCCTCACGGCGTGTTCCATTCCCATATCGGCTCAATCAGACCTAGAAGCCCATGATGCCTGCGCGTCTCAACGGCGAACCGCTGGCTCTTCCGGCGTTTCTGAAGTCGGGTTCGCGACTCCACGGATGAACCGGTCGCCGCCTCGTTAAGCCCATTGCCAACCCGCGTCACCTTTCGGGAATCTGCAAGTCCGCTACCGGTACATCAGCCTTGCAACGCAACTCTCGGTCGATCCTCTCCGACGCGCTTGTGAGGGCCGCCTTGTCGGATTTCACGGCAGACAGGGCGTCGTGCACTTCTTCGCCGAGAATTCGCTCGATCGCAGCATATTGCGGGATTTTTGGGCGCTGCCATGTGTGCAGCAGGTTCTTCTTGGCCAACTGATCGACGAAGCGAACGATTGGTGAGCTTGCCGCGGCTTCCGGATCGGCGCTGACGGAAAAGCGGGGGGCGATCGGGAAGCCGTTTTTTACATGCGCCTTCATTGCCTCCCGCGAGGCCATCCAGGCGATGGCATCCGCGGCAAGCTCGACGCGTTCCTCCGGCAGGTTCGACGGTATGCAAAAGAGAAAGCCGCCGATTGGCGAGGCGCGGTTTCCACCCGGACCGGCTGGCTGGGGCAGGTATTCGACCCGCCGCTTCACGACGGACTGGACATCATATTCGAAACGCGCCGCGCGCATGGTCCAGAAGTAGCCGAGGCTGGCTTTGCCCTTCATGAAGACGTCGAGCGTCTTGTCCCATGCCATGTTGAGAATATCAGGTGGCGAGATTTCCATCAGCCGGCGCATGAAGTCGAGTGCGGCAAAGCCGGCATCCGACAAAATCGTGCATTGCAGCTCCTCGAGATCCACCCCTTCCAGTGTAAAGCCGGTCCGCGAGCGTCGGAGGGAAATGGTCGGCTGGCCGCAGGCGCCAAGGAAGAACATGAAGCTCGAGGCGATCGGCATGCCGCGCGCACCGTCCCAGACCGCCCCATACATGCCGTTCTGCGGAGCATGGAAATGGCGTCCTGCCGAAAGAACGTCCTCGAATTTTCTCGGATAATCCAGTCCGGCATTCGCAAACAGATCCCGTCGCGCGGCCAGGATCTCGATAGTGCAATAGCCGGGAACGCCATAGTCCTGACCGTTCCAGTGGGCCGTCGACCAGATGGAGGGATGAAAGTCGAGAGGGTTAATCCCGGTCTTCTGGATCAGAGCGTCGATCGGCCGGATAATGCCCTTCTCGGCAAACTCCCCAAGCCAGGGCATGTTGATCGCCAGGACGTCGTAGTCCGAAACCGGCTTGTCGCGATTTTCCAGAACCCTGCGATAGAGTTCGGGCAGGGGCAGGAGATCGAAGTTCTTTTTGGATGCGAGGTTGTTGCGGAAATCGGCCCACATATTGCGCATGGCCGAGAAGTAGTTGTCGTCGTTGAGCAGAAAGCGCAGCTCGATGTGAGACTCGGCTCTTTTCTGGACCAGGCGCATCGGCGGAATGATCTGCGAACCGAGCGGCGTTCCGCCGAAATAGTATTCTTCTTCCTGCTCGCTGCCTCTGAGGCCCAAGGTCTGCGCGAGCAGTGATTTCGTCTTGCCCGCATAAACCTGGAAGGACTGAAGCAGCTTGTCGCCGGGCTGTAGGGAAAATGTCTTGGATCCAGGGCTTTTCGGGACCTTCAGGATGAAGCCGCTGTCGACCATCCGATTGATCAGCCGCATCGAGGTCGCATAGGGAAGGCCGGATTCCTGGCCGAGCGTAGAGATTGCGACCGGTTGGCTGTGGATATGCGACTTGATCAGGAAGACCACGATCTTCCAGACGGGATCTTCGTCGAAACCGCCGATCACATCTCCAAACGGTCTGCGGGTCCTGTCCAGGAACTCGATGACCCTGAGCATTTCGTAGTCGTTCACGTCGGCTCCCCCGTCCGTCGCGCGTCAAGACCCCGTTCGTAGACCCTCGGACCGTTGTTTGCCAGCCGCATTTCGCGCCCTTGCGATCGCCGTATTGCAATCATTCAGCCGGCGGTATGAGTCCCGCCCGGCGCTCGAGTTGCTCGAAGAGAACGAAGAAATCCTTTTCTGCCAGTCCTTCCGTATAGGCGGTTTCATACTGCTGACGGATCATCGAGGCCATATACATCGGGATATGGTCGGAACGGGCGGCATCGAGAATGAGGTCGAAGTCCTTCATCATCTGTGACACCGAAAAGGCCGGATCAAAGTTGCGCTGGATCAGCAGGTCCCGCTTGTAGGCAATCAGAGGGGAAGCGACGGCGCTCTCGCAGATGACGTTGAGCATCGTCTCAAGAGAGAGGTTGCCCTTCAGTCCCAGCGTCAGAGCTTCGCCCAGCAGTGCGGATGTCGCACCGACGAGTGCGTTCAGGACCAGCTTCAGATAGCGCGCCTCTTCTGCCCCGCCGACGTAGAAGCGTCGAGACGAAAAGCATTCGAAGATTGGCTCAAGGCGCTTGAAAGCATCTTCCGGTCCGGAGGCCATTACGGAGAGAGTGCCGGCAGAGGCGGTTGCGGTGCTGCCGGAGACTGGAGCCCGAAGATAAGCCACGCCCCGAGCGGTCATGGCGTTGTCGACTTCCGCCGAGATGGTTGGCGAGACGGTGCTCATCTCGACCAGGATCTGCCCAGCCTTCATGACGGTGGAGAGGCCATTTTCGCCGAAGACGAGATCCCTAAGGACGGCATCATTGGGGATGGTCAAAATGATCACATCTGATGATGCCGCGAGATCTTCCAGCGAATGCGAAACATTCGCTCCCTGGGCGACAATGGTCGCACGGTTTTCCGGCAATGGTTCGAAGACGTGGACGCGATAGCCCGCTTCCAATACGCGCCGGCTCATGGGCGCACCCATCTTGCCGATGCCCGCCCAGCCAATTGAGGTGTTCTCGTTCATCTTGTCCTCCCTCCCGTGTGGCCAACTCCGGTCAGGAGACCGATCATTTCGTCACGCGGGATCCGAACCTGCAGCGAAGATGCTGTTTGTAGTCTCTGCAGGCCTCCATCTGGCCGTATAATGGCGAAGTGCGGATCGATTGCTGTGAGCAAAATGTCCAATTCGGATAAATCAACAGATGTGACCTCCGGGACGATCCGCTAGCGTCATGGTCGGTTCGTACCATGGTGTCGGAGGAGCGGCATCATGGGGGAAATGCGGAATGGCTCGGTGCCACTTGGCATCCGATTTTTCTGCAAAAAAAGCGGATCGCCGGAGGGTCGTCAAAGGGAAAATTATTAGCTGAAAGAGTAGCTTAGAGCTGATGCCGACGCGGTTTCAGCGGGCGCCGGACACGTGCGTCCTGGGCTGTGCTTTCACTGTCCGGCGTGATGTCTGGCGCAGAGTTCGAAAAGCTACCTTCTGGCGGTTTGGGCTACGGCGGCACCTTCTGTCACGCTGGCCTCAGACAGTCCGAAAGTAGTGTGCGAGAGTTGTGGGAAGGAGAAATGTCGTGAAGGCCGTTCGATATTACACCAAAAAGGATATTCGCGTCGAAGACGTGCCCGCACCTACAGGACCGCTAGGTGACGATATGGTGCTCATCGAGCCGCTGGTCTGCGGAATATGCGGCACCGACCTGCACGAATATATCGCCGGCCCGATCGTGACGCCGAGCGAACCGCATGTCTATTCAGGCGCCATCCTTCCGCAGATCCTCGGCCACGAGTTCTCGGCTCGCGTGTTGGAGGTCGGGCGCAATGTCACGCATGTTCAGCTAGGGTCACGTGTATCGATCCAGCCGCTGATCTCTCCTCGCGACGATTACTATGGCCGACGTGGCCTTTACCACCTCAGCGAAAAGATGGCTTGTGTCGGGTTGTCCTGGGACTGGGGCGGCATGGGCGAACGCGCCGTTGTCAATGGCTACAACGTTTTCCCGGTTCCGGACAGCGTCAGCGACGTTCAGGCTGCGATGATCGAGCCTGCAGCGGTCGCGCTCTATGGCGTAGATCGTGGTGGCGTCGAGGCGGGTAGCTCTGTTCTCGTATCTGGTGTTGGCCCGATCGGTGCGCTTGTTTTGCTCGCAACCCGCGCGGCGGGTGCGACGAAGATCTTCGTGTCTGAACTCAACCCTAACCGCCGCGCGCTGGCACAGAAGCTTGTGCCGGATGCGATCGTCTTCGATCCGCGCGAGACGGATACCGAAAGCCTCTTCAGACAGCATACCGAGGACGGCGTCGGTGTGGATGTGGCGCTCGAATGCGTGGGGGCCGAGGCCTCTCTCAATCTGTGTGCCAAGGCAGTGCGCCGCCAAGGCAAGGTTGTGCAGGTCGGACTGCATGTGAAGCCAGCAGCCATTGATGCGATGCTTTGGGCGCTCAAGGACATCACTGTCGAGGCAACCTGGTGCTATCCGGTTACGATCTGGCCGCGCATCGCGCAGATGATCGGTGCGGGCATCTTCCCGGTGGAAAAGATCGTCACCGCCGAGATCGCACCGGATGATGTGGTCGCGAAAGGCTTTGAAGCCCTGCTCGATCCGAATGCGCAGCACATGAAGATCCTGGTCAACATGAAGGCTTGACGCTTTGCGCTGCCCAACAGCCGGGGTGTTCACCGCCGATCTGGGCAACACGCCAGACCATCCAAGACCGAAAGCGATACCGAGGGGTGTCGCGTCCACGACCGGGTCCTCAAGGGGCATGCCTCTTCGACCGGGGGTTATATGAGAAGGGTTCCCCATGCATTTCATCGTCCATTGTCTCGACCACCCGAATGGCGTGCAAAAACGCCTCACCCACTACGACGCCCACAAGGCCTATCTCGCATCCGGCAAGACCAAGACTGTCATTTCCGGGCCGCTGCTTGCCGATGACAACGAGACGATGATCGGCTCGCTCTTCCTGTTCGAAGCCGACACCAAGGAAGAAGTCGTCGCCTTCAACAAGGCAGACCCCTTCAGCGTCAACGGCGTGTGGGCATCCGTCAACATTCATCCCTTCAACAAAAGGGTCGACAACCGATGAGCACTTCCGCGTCGAATCCGGTCAGAACGGCGATTGTCGGCCTAGGCTGGTGGGGCAAGAAAATGGCTACGCTGGTGCACGCGGGCGGCGCTGAAATGGGTTTCGTTCATGCGGTCGATCCCAACCCGGATGCCCGTTCCTTCGCCACCGATCTCGGCATTCGCTTCTCGTCGGATCTGGCGTCGGCCCTGGCCGATCCTGATGTCGAAGCCGTGGTGCTTGCGACACCGCATTCTCTGCATCAGGAGCAGATTGCGCAGGCAGTCGCGGCTGGCAAACACGTCTTTTGTGAAAAGCCGCTGGCAATGACCCGCAAGGACGCCGAGGCATCTGTGGCGCTGTGCCGCGATGCCGGTCTTGTTCTCGGCATGGGCCATGAGCGGCGTTTCGAACCACCGATTGCAGAAATTCTTGAGCATGCGGCTGCGGGTCGGCTTGGACGTCTGCTGCAGATCGAAGCGAATTTCAGCCACGACAAGTTCCTGTCGCTCGATGCATCGAACTGGCGGTTAAACGCCACCCAGGCACCGGCCGGCGGAATGACGGCAACCGGCATTCACCTCACCGACCTTTCCGTCAAACTGATGGGAGCAGCGGCCGACGTGCGTGTCGCCTGCGAGAATCTCGCGTCGCAAATACCCCAGGGCGACACGATGAGTGCGCATATCCGCTTCAAGGCTGGCGGTTCGGCCTATGTGTCGGCAACGCTGGCGACGCCGTTTGTCTCGCGGTTCGCAGTCTTTGGCACCCTTGGGTGGATCGAGGTGCGCGACAAGGCGCATGTCGAGGCGCCCGACGGCTGGATCGTCACCGAGGGTTGGAAGGGCCAGTTGATCACCATGCGCGAAGTGGCGCCTGCCGAGCCGGTTCGGGACAATTTGCGCGCGTTCGCGCGTGCCGTTCGGGGTGTCGAGATCTATCCAATCAGCGGAGAGGAGATGATCGAGAACATCGCATTGCTGGAAGCCATTGTGAAATCGGCCGGTACGGGCCAGGTCGAACGTCTCTGACGCGGAGGTCATCATGAAAGCCTTGGTATTCGAAGCGCCGGACAAGCCGGTCATCGCCGATCTGAACATGCCGGAAATCTCTCCGAACGAGGTGCTCGTGAGGACGAAGGCAGTCGGTATCTGCCACTCGGACTACGAGCTTCTCGCCGGTCGCTACATCATTCCAATCTCTTATCCCGTGACACCCGGTCATGAGTGGAGCGGCGAGATCGTCGAGGTCGGTCGCAACGTTAAGGGCTTCAAGGTGGGCGACCGCGTGGTCGGGGAGTGCGTGGTGCGCACACCCGAACGCCTGCATCACTTCGGCTTTTCGATGAGTGGTGCAGACCGCGAATACTTCAACGTCAATCCGGAATGGCTGCACAAACTGCCTGACGGCGTCGATGACAAGAAGGCGGCACTGATCGAGCCCTTCACCTGTGGTTTTTATGCCGTTCTTCGGTCCGGCGGCACCAATGCGAGCGAGACGGTTGTCGTTTCCGGCGGCGGCACGATCGGTCTGGTCTCCGCGGCCGCCGCCATTGGCATGGGGGCGCGGGTCATCGTTGTTGACCCGCTCGCAGCGCGGCGGGATGTGGCGCTTCGGCTCGGCGCAGCCGTTGCCATCGACCCGACGGACGGCGGGGCTGCCGAGCGTATTCGCGAACTCACAGGCGGCCATGGGGCGGATCTGGTAATCGAGGCCTCCGGTCACGACGCATCGCTGGCAGCCGCATTCGACTACGCCCGCGAGGACGGACGCATGTCGATGGTCGGGATCAATATTGGTCGCAAGGTTCCGGTCCTGATCGGTCAGATCCAGATGAAGAACCTCACGGTTCGCGGCTGCATCGGTTCGCCGGGCGTATGGCCCGCCGCCATCCGCTTCCTGGAGCGCACGGGTATCGACCTGTCACCAATCCAGACCCACGATTACGCCCTGACGGATGCCGTCGCCGCCTTCGGGTTCGGCCAGGATCCGAGCAAGAGCATCAAGATCACTCTTTTGAACGGTTGATATCATGACACGTCATGCCCTTATCGTCGGTGCAACCGGGATTGCCGGAAGCAATCTCGCGGAACACCTGGTGGCCCAGGGAGGCTGGGAAATCTCGGGCCTCTCTCGCTCGCAAAGCCCGATTGCGGCAGTCAAAACCCTGTCCTGCGATCTGACGAGTGCTGCCTCGGTGGCCGCAGCACTGGACGGTGTTCGGCCGACACATGTCTTCATCACCGCCTGGTCGCGGCAGGAAACGGAAGAAAAGAATTGCGAGGTCAATGGTGCAATCGTGCGCAACGTGCTCGACGCTTTGAAGGGCAGGGGCGTTCAGCATGTCGCTCTCGTCACCGGCACAAAACACTATCTCGGCCCCTTCGAGAACTATGCCAAGGTTGCGCCCCAGACGCCGTTCCGGGAGGAGCAGGAGCGTCTTCCGAACCAGAACTTCTACTACGTTCAGGAAGACGAGATCTTTTCAGCTTCAGCCCGTGAGGGCTTCACATGGTCGGTGCACCGGCCGCATACGCTGATCGGCTATGCTGTTGGCAACGCAATGAACATGGCGGCGACGCTTGGCGTCTATGCCTCGATCTGCAAGGAGACCGGCAAGCCTTTCGTCTTCCCGGGCTCCGCCGAACAGTGGCAGGCGGCAACCGATGTCACCGATGCCCGGATCCTCGCCAAACAGCTCGCCTGGGCTGCAACAACGCCTGCCGCTGCCAACACGGCCTTCAACGTCGTTAACGGCGATATCTTCCGCTGGAAGTGGCTGTGGCCTCGTATCGCCGATTATTTCGGTGTCGAGGCAGCAGACTATCCCGGTTCGCCTCAGCCTCTCGAGACCAAGATGGCAGATGCGGCCCCTATCTGGGACGAGCTCGTCAGGAAGCATGGACTGCAGCCCAACGCGATTTCGCGCGTCGCGTCCTTCTGGCACACGGATGCCGATCTCGGACGTCAGGTCGAAACCTTCAACGACATGGCCCGCAGCCGCAGGGCCGGTTTCCTCGACTATCAGGACACGACGGAGTCCTTCACGGATGCATTCGATCGGCTGCGCGCCGACCGGATTATCCCGTAAAGCCGAGCTGGAGAATGGCGAGATGACAGAGAGTGCGACAGGTCACGAAACCGGCAGCGGCTATTTCTCCGAGGAGAATTCCGCAGCCGTGGTCATCGATCGGATTGCAGCTGCGACCGATCCGCGACTGAAGCAGATCATGGCATCCGCCATCCAGCACCTGCACGCCTTCGTCAAGGACGTAGAGCCGACACAGGAAGAATGGGGTAAGGCGATCGCCTTTCTCACCGAGACCGGCCAGATCTGCAATGAATGGCGGCAGGAATACATCCTGCTTTCCGACATCCTTGGTGTGTCCATGCTGGTCGACGCGATCAACAACCGGAAGCCGTCCGGTGCAACGGAAACCACGGTGCTTGGCCCGTTCCACGTTGCCGATGCGCCCCGATATCAGCATGGCGCCAATATCTGCCTCGACGGCAAGGGCGAAGCTCTGCTCGTTCAGGGCCGGGTGACCGATACGGAGGGCAAGCCCATTTCAGGAGCGCTTCTCGACGTGTGGCAGGCCAATGACGAGGGCTTCTATGACGTGCAGCAGAAGGGGGTGCAGCCCGAGATGAACCTGCGCGGTATTTTCGAAACGGATGCGGACGGGCGATACTGGTTCCGCTCCGTGCGCCCGAAATTCTATCCGATACCGGATGATGGTCCGGTCGGGAAACTGCTGCGCCAGATGGGTCGTCACCCCTATCGTCCCGCCCATATCCACTTCATCGTCGGTGCTGCCGGATTTGAACCGATCACGACTCATATCTTTACGCCGGACTGCCCCTACCTGCATTCTGACGCGGTCTTCGGGGTGAAAGAGGATCTGATCGCTGATTTCCATGCGGTAGATGATGCCGATCGTGCGGCCGAGCTTGGCTTTGGCAATCCCTTTGAGGCCGTCACCTGCGATTTCGTGCTCGTGACCCCTGAACAGAAGCTCCGCGGATAGCGTCGCTCATGGGTGCTCCCGTCGCAAGGATCTCGGCTTTGCATCAAGGTGACCGGCCATGATCAAGCACATCGTCATGTGGAATGTGCGTGGCGAGACGCCCGAAGAACGGCGCGAGGCCGCCGAGTTGGTGAAGACCAGGTTTGAAGCGTTGCGCGGTGTCGTCCCGGGCTTGAAGACCCTTGAGATCGGCATCGACGTTAGCGGCGTTTCCTATGCCTGCGACGTCGTTCTGTATTCTGAGTTCGAAGACGAGGCGGCCCTGAGTGCCTATGCGGTCCATCCCGCCCATCTGGGCGTTCGGGCCGAACTCGAAGGAATCCGGATCGAGAGGCACCAGGTCGACTACCTGTGCTGAGGCGAGGTCGAACAATCGTGTCGCAGTGCAGGTCCGCCAGGGCCGGCTGAAAACAAAGCCAGTTTGCAAGGAGACTGCCCCGTGTCCCATTCTTCCACCAACGGCGATCGGCCGCGCATAGCCTTCCTCGGAACAGGGGCCCAAGGGGCGTCCATCGGAGCCGACTTTGCTCTCGCGGGCCATGATGTAACCTTCATCGAGCAGTGGCCAGATCACGTGAACGCAATCCGGGCGCATGGCATAACCGTCAATCTGCCGACGCGTACGATCAACGCCAGGGTCAAGGCTCTCCACCTTTGCGAAGTCGCCGAGGTAAAGCAGCCTTTCGATCTCGTGTTCATCGTCATGAAGGCCTATGACACGAAATGGGCCACGCAGTTGATTGAACCGGTGCTTGCCAAGGATGGTCTGGTGATCGGCCTGCAGAACGGCATGACCCATGAAGACATCGCGGCAGTCGTGGGACGGGATCGGACGGTGGGTGCCGTTATCGAGATTGCTTCCAACATGTTTGTGCCCGGTGTCACCAATCGCCAGAACGATCATGATACGTCCTGGTTCGCGCTCGGCGCACTGGAACCGGCGACGCAGCCTCGCGTGGAGGCGGTGGCCGAACTGCTCCGGTGCACGGGCAGGGTCGAAGTCATGGACGATATCCGCTCGGCCAAATGGATGAAGCTTGTGGTGAATGCTGCCGAGCTCATTCCATCCGCTATCGTCAATCTGCCTCTGGGCGATGCCGCTCGGCATCCCGGCATGCTGGAGGTGATGCGCGCTGCCGGTTACGAGGCTATGCAGGCCGCACTTGCTGATGGTGCCCGAATTATCCCGATCATCGGAATGCCTCCCGTGATGACCAATCATCCGGAGCGCTATGTCGATCAGATTTTCGAGGAAGTGCTGACGGTGTTTTCGCAGGCAGACACCCTGACGACCTCGCTGCAGGACTGGCGAAAGGGACGCCGAGCCGAGATCCAGGAGGTCAACGGTTGTGTCATCGACATCCTGAAAGCGCAGGGTATCAGCGCACCGATCAACGAACGAGTGGTCGAGCTGGCCTACGCTATCGAGGCAAACACACTTGAGGCGCGGCCGGACAATGCTGCGCTGCTGATCGAAACCTATGAGTCAACGAAGCGCCGGGCCATTTCGGCGTGACCAGCGTCTGAGTTGTCGTGGAGCCATATCCAAAGCGGATATTTTCTCGGTTTCGGCAGTGTTCAAATTGTCTAAAGTTGATCGTGAGGAGTTCGGAGGAGTGAATTTCTTTACGGGTTCAGGCGGTGAGGTCCGCGGTTCCGAGAGGCGTCGGGAAAGTAGATTTCGCCACATATGACAAATTCTTGGAGGAGCAAGAATTTGGACAATCCGACAAACCAGATCTTCTTGCAGGGGCCGATCGATTGCCGATCGGGCCAACGCTGAAGGCTTGTCGTTTTCGCCCTTTCAATTGGAAAGGACTGTCGGTGTTGTTCAGTCTCGGCTCCTGACGTGAAAGAAACGTGACCGTCTCGGGAGGAGGGCACTGATGTTTCTACAAGTCGATCGGCACAACTGTGTCGTCCTCAATGCGAATACCTCGCTGAAAAATGGGAAGTGCCGCGACGTTGCATCGTTCCGGCGAGATTCCAATCGTCGATCCAATTCTCATTTTGATCATTTTCGCCAGTGCGCCAGCCGCACGGGCCCGGAGGCCTGACATGGAGACCTGCGGGGTAGGCTTCTCAATGACAGATGAAACGGGGGTGGTAGCATGCCGTTCACGCGCAGCTTTCTGACGGTTCTCCTGTCGACGACAATCCTTCTTGTCGCCTGCCTCGTTTTCGCGCCGTCGAGCGTGTCTTGGGGCGCGCTCGGCGGGAGTCTTCCTTTCGCGGCGATCATTGCAATCGTTGGCCTCGGCCAGTTGCTCGTGGTGCAGCAAGGCGGCTTCGACCTTTCCCTTCCCGGTGCCGTGTCGCTTGCCGTCGTGGTTTCGACGCATTACCCGCAGCAGGACGACGGGCTTCTCTACCAAGCTGTCCTGTTGGCGCTGGCGATCAATCTTTCGATCGGGATCCTGAACGGCGTGCTCGTGAGCTTCTTGCGCTTGAACGCGATCATAGCAACCATCGGGACAAATGCGCTTCTCTATGCCGCAGTTTTCGCCATTTCCGGCGGCGTGCCCTCCGTGACAACGGAACTACTCGCGACCATCGCGGGCGGAGAGACGCTTGGCCTACCCAATTCCGTGTTTTTCGCACTGTTCGCGACGGCGCTTGTGTCCTTTGTGCTCAAGAAGACCGTTGCCGGGCGCCGCTTCGAGGCAATTGGCGCAAGCCCGGCTGCTGGCGAAGCCGCCGGCTTGAAGGTCCGGACATATCAGATGGGTGCCTATGTCTACGCGCAGCTTTTCTACTGCCTCGCAGGCGTTCTGATTGCCGGCATCACGCGCGAGCCGACAGCCTTTCAAGGCGACAGCCTGCTCCTGCCATCGGTCGCTGTCGTCGTACTCGGCGGAACCTCGCTTCTTGGTGGACGCGGCTTCCCGATTTCGACGGTCCTGGCCGCATTCTTTCTGAACCAGTTGAGCCAATTCGCCCTGTCGATCGGTGTGCCTTATTCGGCGCAGACCATCATCCAGGCCTTGGCACTGGGGTTCGGCATCGGTGTTTACTCGCTCCGGTGGAGCGGAAACGTGAGAAAAACAGCTTAGTGACAACAAGTGGAGGAAGAGACATGAACTATAAGAATTTCACGAGGGGCCTCACCATTTCCGTTGCTACGGCCATGCTGGCCATGGGGGGCGCGAGCATTGCCCAGGCGGAGGTTCCTTCGTGGTGCGGTCCGAAGCAGGCGACACTTGCCCTGCTCGACGGCTATGGCGGTAACAGCTGGCGTCAGGTGACGACTGCATCCGGCAAACAGACGGTCGAGCTTTGCCCGAGCATCACGAAATACGAGTATGCCGACGGTCAGGGTGACACACAGAAGGCAATCTCTGACATCAAGGGAATGGCTGCCAAGGGCATCGACGCGCTCGTCGTCTTCGGTGACGCCGGCCCGGCCGTTCTCCCGGCCATCACCAGCGTCTTCAAGGCGGGCAAGGTCATCGTTCCCTACCGCGTCAATGTCGGTGGCAAAGAAGGTGAGAACTATTCAAAGTTCATCGGCTCGTCCTTCGAGAACGACGGCAAGACCTGGGGCAACTGGATCAAGAGCATCCTGCCGAATGGCGGCAACGTGCTCTTCCTCAGCGGCCCGGCCGGTAACAGCCAGGGTCTCGACGAGCTCAAGGGCCTGAAGAGCGTGCTTGGGCCGGAATACGTCTTCGTCAACCCCGAGCCCTTCGCCGTGACAAACTGGGATCCAGCACTGACGCAGAAAGTTCTGACTGCAGAAATCGCCAAGAACGAGAAGATCGACGTCATCGTGTCCGACTTCGGTCCGTCGCTCGTCGGCGCCCTTCCGGCCTTTACCAAGCAGGGTAAATCGATCCCGGCTCTGGCAACGTCCGATGGCAATTCGCTCGGCTGCTTCTGGCAGGACAACCAGGCTGCCAACCCGGACTTCAAGCTGTTTACCGTGGCAACCGGCAACGACAATGTCCGGCTTGCCGTGCAGTGGGCCGTGGCACTCGCCACCGGCGGTGAACTGCCGAAGGAAGAAATCTTCTCGGCGCCTGCCTATGAAGACTCGGTCGCCGGCAAGCCCAATCCCGTCCAGTGCCGCAAGGATCTGCCGGGCGCAATCTACATGTCGTCGGCGCTCTCGCCCGAAGACCAGGCCAAGGCTGTCGGCCAGTAAGGTCGCCTACCAACAACTGACCCCGGAGAAATCGTTCTCCGGGGCCATGCTACCAAGACGGATCGCAGAACATGCTGGCACGCAACACGCAAGGGATCGCTTTGGATGCGCAAGAGGTGGTGATCCGCCTCTCCGGAATCTCGAAGTATTTTTCGGTCGTGGCCGCACTGGTCGATGTCAGCGCGGAATTCCGCCGAGGCGAGGTCCACGCATTGCTGGGCGAAAACGGCGCCGGCAAGTCGACGCTGATGAATATCATTTCTGGGACGCTGCAGCCGACAGAAGGCGAAATTGTCTTCGAGGGACGTCCCGTCAGCCAGATGACGCCGGAGATCGCCAAATCGCTCGGTATCGGCATCTGTTTCCAGCATCCGGCAATCCTCGACGACCTATCCATTCTCGAGAACCTGCGCGTTGCCTTGCCCGCTCGTGTGTTTGAAGGCGAACAGCCGCAAGTCGTGGGGCAACGTCTATTGGCCCGGGTGGGTCTCGACCTTCCCCTGTCGATGCGTGCCGATGGTCTCACGGTCGCACAAAAGCACCTGCTTGAAATTGCCAAGGCGCTGGCCCTTGATCCAAAGGTACTCATTCTCGACGAGCCGACGGCATCACTCGACCAGGATTCGACGGAAATGCTGTTTGCCCGCATCCGGGAGGTCGCGGCCGTTGGCACTTCTGTCATCTACATCACCCATCGCCTCGCGGAACTTCGCCAGATCGCCGATCGCGTCACGGTCTTGAGAGACGGGCGTGTTCGTGGATCGGCACTGATCGGAGAGATCGCCGACACCGACCTGGTCGGCATGATCGTCGGCCGAACCCTGCACTCTGCCTTTCCTCCCAAGGCGCCAGACGGGGAGCTTGATGTCCGTCTGGCCGTCACGGGAATTTCGAACCGCCACCTCAAGGATGTCAGCTTCACGGTTGCGCGCGGACAGATCGTCGGCATTGCAGGCGTTGCCGGAAATGGGCAGCCGGAGTTGATGCGGACGCTTGCCGGCCTTGAGGCGTTTACTGGCGAGATCGCGCTGCGCGGCACGTCGCTCAGCCAGCAGTCCCTTCTCGATGAGGCAGCCTTCATGCCCTCCGACCGCCACATCGAAGGCGTTGCGGGAAGCCTGACCGTGCGCGAAAATGCCACCTATTCCGCGCTCGAGCGCTTTGCGACGGCCGGCATCATGAGCCGCAAGAAGGAGCTTGAACACGTCAACGCGATCTTCAAGGAGCTCGCGGTCAAGACACCGGGTCTCGAAGCACCGATCTTTGCGCTGTCCGGTGGAAACCAGCAGAAGGTGGTGATGTCGAGAGCTCTTCTTTCACAGCCGGGCATCATCATTGCCGATGAGCCGACGCAAGGGGTGGATGTAGGTGCGCGGTTCGAGATCTATCGTATCCTGCGGGAGGTCTCGGCGACCGGCATTCCCGTCGTGGTCAATTCGTCGGATGCCGTTGAGCTTCAGGGACTGTGCGACAAGGTTGTCGTCCTGTCTCGAGGCCAGGTTGTCGAGGTGCTGACGGGCGACGATGTCACCGAGGAGCGGATCGTATCGGCTGCAGTGCAAGCCGAGACCCATGGGGGCAGCAGCCTGTCGGTTGCCGATCAGAAGTCGAATGCGCGGTGGCGCAACCTGCTTCAATCCGACAATGCCCCGGCGGTCCCGCTCGCCATCGTAACAATCCTGCTTGGGCTTTACGTCTTCGCGCAGAACGAGAACTTCTTCTCCGTTTTCAATATCTACAATATCCTGCTCCTCGCTACGGCGCTTGGCTTCATTGCGATGGGGCAAACGATCGCCCTGATGATGGGAGGGATCGACCTGTCGGTCGGACCGCTTGCCGGATTCCTCGTTGTGGTGGCCTCCTTCTTCCTTACGGGTGAATCATCCAGTGCGATGATGTTGGTGGGCTTTTGCCTGATGTTTGTCGGAGCCTTCGTGACGGGCGCGATCAACGGCGTGCTTATCCGCTTTGCGAATTTTACCCCGATTGCGGCAACACTTGCGATGTATATTGCCATTCAGGGGTGCAGCTTCCTGCTGCGCGACAACCCGGACGGCTATATCAGCATGACGGTCACCGATTGGGTGAACTGGCAATGGGGCCCGTTCCCTGTCGCATTTCTGGTGCTTGTGGCAGTGACCCTCGCGGCAGAGTTCATCTTGCGGCGAACCCGGGCTGGTTGGCGTCTGCGTGCCGTTGGCTCGAACGAAAACGCCGCGCGGCGCGCCGGCATTCCGATCGAACTCACCTTTGTCGGCGGCTACATAGCTTGTTCAATGCTGACAAGCATCGGAGCGATCATGCTGATGGCGCAGATTGGTGTCGGCGATCCGCGCCAGGGCATCAGTTACACACTTGCCAGCATTACAGCCGTCGTGTTGGGCGGCACGAGTCTCGCCGGCGGACGGGGAACCTTTATCGGCACCCTCATCGGCGCCATCCTGCTGACGGAGGTGTTGAACGCGGTAACCTTCCTTGGGCTCTCCCAGACCTACCAGTACCTGTTTCAGGGACTGCTCGTGGTAGCGTCCGCGCTTATCTACGTGGCGGCAGGCAAGAGAACGCGCGGCTAACAGCCGCTGCTTCTCCAAGCGCATTGAAAAACGGACCATAAACACAAGCTTCGCTCGCCCCGCCATTAAGGGTCGGTTTCGAAGGAGGATCTTTCATGCCTGGTGGATTGATGAATGGAAAGGTGGTGATCGTCACCGGTGCCGGTCGCGGCATTGGCGCCGCGATCGCCTCGGATCTTGCCGCGAACGGCGCAAACGTGGTTGTCGCCGATCTGAAGGCCACGGCAGCCGAAGCGGTGGCAGCAGCAATCGCGCAGACAGGTGGCAAAGCGCTGGCCGTCAGGGTCGACGTCTCCGACCGCGCAAGCACCAGACAGGCCATTGAAGAGACGGTCTCTCATTTCGGGCGGGTGGACGTGATGTTCAACAATGCCGGGATCAGTCAGACATGTCCCTTCCTCGAGGTCACCGAGGCCGATTTCAGGCGCATCATGGACATCAATGGCCTGGGCGTCCTGATTGGCACGCAGGAAGCCGCACGGCAGATGATCGCGCAAGGCGGCGGAGGCAAGATCATCAACACCGCATCCATCGCCGGGAAACAAGGCTATCCCTTGTTCGCCCACTACTGCGCGTCGAAGTTTGCCGTGGTCGCACTGACCCAGGCCGCCGCACGGGCGCTTGCCGAGCACCGGATCACCGTGAACTGTTTTGCCCCGGGCGTCGTGGCCACGGAACTCTGGCAGCAGCTCGACCAGGAATTCATGGATCATGGCCTGACCGAGAGGCCGGAGCAGGCGATCAACGAGTTCTCGCAATCCATCCTGCTTGGCCGCGTTTCGACGCCCGAGGATTTGACAGGGTCGACACGGTTTCTCGCCTCGTCGCTCTCCGACTACATGACGGGTCAGACGCTGATGATCGACGGTGGCATGGTGCTGACATGAGCAAGCTCAGACGCTGTCGTCCGATGACTTCATCCGGCGATCAGCAACACCGATAACGGGAATGCAGGGAGGAAACCATGAGCTTCAAGACTTTTGGCATGCATCATATCGGCATCACTGTCCCCGACATCGAGGAAGGCATCGCCTTCTTCAAGGCCGTCTTCGGAGCGGTCGATGTCTTTCGAACCGGCGCATTCGAGGTGGACGAAGCCTTCATGGAGCGAAAGCTCGGGGCGCTGTCGACCTCGAATATCAAGGACCTGGTGTTCCTGAAATGCGGTCTGGGCACGAGCGTGGAGCTCTTCGAATACTCCGGCGACCAGAGTGCAGGCACAACGCTGCGCTCATCCGAAGTCGGCGGGATGCATCTCTGCTTCGAAGTGGACGACGTCTGTCAGGCAAAGAACCGTCTCCTGGAACTGGGTGTCGACGTCCTAGATGGCCCAAACCAAGTCGAAGAGGGCCCGCTTGCCGGCTTCAATTGGATCTACTTCCGCGCGCCCTGGGGGCTGATGCTGGAGGTCGCGAGTTTCGATCGTCTGGGCTACGAAAACGGATCACGGGAACGACTGTGGAGCGCCAAGCATCCGGCTACCGGTTAGATGGGGCATTGAGATGTCTCGCGTTCGGGAGTTCTAGCGCCAGGATTGTCGCTAACGTGCTCAATGACTGACAGCAGTTGAAGGGGAGAGAGTGAGCCGCGCGTCGGAAACCGATCGGTTTTACAGGTCTCGGTGCAACTAGGTCCCGCAACCAATATAATCCCACAGGGCAACCGCCGCGGTTTTTGCGTTTTGGCGATAAGTTCGGAGTCTCCGCCTGATGTTGCCCGGCTGAAATAATCCATTTTGAAGTAAGCTCTGGCCATTGAGAGGACCGAAGAATTTGGCACTCGGTCAAAAGGCAGGGCGGCATGGCTCAATTTTCAGCGTAGGCCTGCAGTGCCTCTTCAAAATTCGTCCGGTCGCTCGAGCCTTCCGTGCAATCGGCATTGGCACTGAATTGCTCGACCATCTGCGTCTGGATCTCGACCCCTTTTTCCTCGGATACCCCGGCGACGCCCATCTTGCTGATGACGTCGGCATTGATCCTGTCCATCACGTCCTTGTCCATCATGATTTCGCAGTGGTGCGCGTAGACCGGGATGGCGAGGACCTGGACGAATGCGTTGAAATCTTCAGCTTCGTCGGCATGCGCCGCACAAGCTGTTCCAGCCAGCAGGCAGGCTGCCAGAAACGCGCGTCTTACCATGTCATGCCCCTCGATTGTTCGCTCCATACGCTGATCGTGCGACAGCGCGATCTCGCGTGGATTTTGGCCGTTTATCGCCAGAACCTGATATTCACGGGTTGACCTGTCAAGGCCATCGCAGGCTGTTGATGGGGCTGATGCATGCCGTCCCCTCTGAACACATCTCTTGCACCAGCGTGACGTTTGACAATTCTGCTGATTTCGCGAAGGCCGGTGTGGGGCCGTGACTGCGACTTTTCTGTCAGTCTCTGTGGGGGCACTGCCCGCAGGCAAAAAATCCGGAAGATCTCCAGTTCCTGAAACCTTTCGGCCTTTGATGACCATGGCCAGTCGACTGGACAGCGATGCGCCAGACTGTCGGTCTGCGCCGCGGCAACGCGCCTCTGCTCCAGCACGTCCGTCACGTCCACTAAGGCCGCCAGAGATTCGATATGGCCGTGACCCCGGAAGGCTTGCCGGCTCTTTGGCTCTTCGTCTGCGCTGTGGCGCGCGACGAAAAGGAGCTTGCGGATCGCAGCCTCTACCGTCCAGATTGCACTGTGTACTCCGCTTCGCGATCTGGACCAGAATATCCTCCGCCTGCTCCACGCCCCTTGCTGTCGCGCCCGGGGTTGCTCGTGACGGCTCCCGGGTGGTTCAACGCGTCAGTTGGTGCGCCAAGGCCACGAGCTGATGCAGCCGGTTGGTGCCGGTCTTGCCGAACAGAGCCCTGACATGGGTCCGGACGGTGTTTTCAGAAATATTGAGTGTCTTGGCGATACGCTCCGGTGTTTCGCCGTCCAGAAGCTGCGCCAGCACATTGGTCTCGGCACGGGTCAGCTCGAAGGCTCCGGCAAAGACGCTTATTGCATCCGTCGCGACAGACTGACGGTTCTTGATCAGGATCGCAGCTGCGCCCTCGCGAACCATGTGCCGACGTTCGCCGGCCTTCAGTGGCAGGATGTGCGCAAGCGCGGATGTGTCCTCGATCTCGCCAAGGCGGATCCCCCGGCCGGTTCCGGGCATGCGCGCTTCGTCGCTGGCGGCGATCGATACCGTTGATTTCAGCGATACGCGTGCAGCGTTTCCTCGCGCGGTCACGACATCGGCCTCAAGCCGGAGCGTGTCGCCACGATCGAAGATTTCTTTGGCTGTCTGGTTGGCATGTATCAGACGTGAGCTAGCATCGACGATCGCGACACCGGTGGTGAAGCCGTCGAGGGTCGCTTCCAGAAGCTCGCTGCGGACATTGGCGACATCAAGAACATTGCTGATGGTTACCGCCCGTCGCAAATGCGGCGCGATCAATTCGGCGAATTGTATTTCGTGGGGCTGATAGTCGCCGTTGCTGAGCAGCCGGCCTGCGCCAAAGGACGCAATTGTGTCTTCCTCGACGATCAGGGGAATGCCGAGCCCGTCCGATAGACCTTGCGGAAGCGCCCATTCCCGTCGGTAGCGTTCGATCTTGGCATCAATGATGGGGTCAGTGTCGCGCGAGTAGACCGCGGTCTCAATTTCCAGCATGGCCGGTCGCAAGATGAGGGGTTCGAAGAAATCCGGCAGGTGCTGGGCCATGGCCGGGAGCCATTCAGGATCGAAGTTCCGCAAGATGCTCAGGAGTTCTTTGCCCGTGCGCCTGTCATGCAGCGACAGGGCGGCATTGTGAGAACCGATAGCGGCACGGATCTCGTCGAGTGCATCGTCCCACAGACCAGGATCGACCACACAATCGTAAATCTTGCCAATGACATGCGACAGCACAGCGTTCGAAACGTTCATGCCGGCCTCGGGGTCAAGGATTGTCTTCAGTCGGAACGATAACACATGCGGTGTTTTAAACAATGTTTTCCACCAGGGCGTGTGCGCTTGCCGCGCCAACAGAGGATGGGCTTTCACGAGCGCCTCATCAATCTTGATGACGACTCCTGCAACGGCCGAGTGCGAGTGTACTTCCGGTGACCGTCGAGCCGCTGATTGAACGCCTCCGACCAACTTAAGTGATTGTCGGGGACGCGTCGTGCAGCGGGCCGCGTTGCGCATTTCATCAGAGTGGACGGTACGGGCAGTGTTTTGTCGGGACGCGGGGAGGGGCCAGCGTCCGCAGGCGCCTTTGAAATCGGGCGCAAGACGAACCGGGCAGTATCAAGGGGGAGGTTCGAATGCACATGCCGATGCGATCGACCGCGGAACGGATCCGCCAGACACTTTACTTTGAACTCGGCGGGATCGGGATCGTCACGCCGCTTTACTCGGGCTTGACTGGCGCCAGCGTCAGCGAAGGCGCTGTGCTGATGGTCGCCATTTCCATCGGGTGCATCATCTGGTCGCCCCTGCATAACACGGTGTTCGATTTCCTCGACTTGCGGCTCACGGGACGGGTCGCCAGCGATCGGCCACAGGTGCTCAGGGTGGTGCATGCCGTCTCTCACGAGGCCACGGCTTGCTGCGTCTCGTTGCCTCTTCTGGTCTGGCTTGGCGGGTTTTCGCTCTGGGACGCCGTGTTCGCTGAAATTCTGCTGACTCTGTTCTACGCCGCCTATGCGTATGTCTTCCATCTCGTGTTTGACAGGCTCTGGCCGGTCGTGGTCATCCACAAGGCCGAAGAAAACGAAGGTACTGTCTGAACCGGGTGCCGTTCTGCAATTGCATCATGGCTGACTGCTATTCAGCCTCGGCGGCCCGATGGTCCATGAGCGTCAGTCGCGTGCCTTGCCGCACCCAATTCCAGAGGACCTGGGCATGCAAAGGATCTGCGAGCCGGTGGTCTTGGCGGCCGTTTCCGACTGCCACAGACTTCGTGATGATTGCGGAAAATCATCTCAGCTTTCACGTCTTTCCGGCGTGCGATTTCGGCACGCTGGATCTCTAAACCGTCCGCGACGATTTAGACCGTGAGGGGGTGAGGCGCGCCCGATGGCTGGCTTTCAGCTTCGTCCACGCAGATGTCCGTGTACAGGGCTGCCTTCTCCGCTATCCGGAGGGATCTGCTCGCAAGACTGATCGCTCCTTGGATCTCGGATGAGGCACGAATGACGGCCGCGATTGCATGATCTAGG